>DATBEY010000449.1:0-17703 GCA_036558765.1 Binatia bacterium
GGCGGTCAGGTCGGCGACCGGGGCACAATTACGACGGCCAGAGGCGATGTCATTGAAGTTTTCGATACGCAGCATCCGACGCCTCAGCTAATTGCGCATCGGGGCAAAGTGAAAAAGGGACGTGTTCAGGTTGGCGACAAGGTCTTTCTGCAAGTCGACCCAAAGTATCGGCAGAAAACCAGGCTTAATCACTCGGCAACGCATATCCTGCATTCGGTTTTGCGGCAGGAGCTCGGGCCCCACGTGCGCCAGGCGGGATCTTTGGTCGCTCCTGATCGACTGCGCTTCGATTTCAACCACACGGGAGCCATTGCCGAGGAGAAGCTCGAAGCGATCGAGACCGCAGTCAACCAACACGTTCGGGAGAACGCCGAAGTATCCATCCGAGAGCTTAAGTACGACGAGGCGATCCGCGAGGGTGCTCTGGCCTTCTTCGGTGATAAATACGGCGATCGGGTGCGGGTCGTGAAAATCGGCGATTTTTCCACCGAACTTTGCGGCGGCACGCATGTTCGCTCTTCCGGAGAGATCGGGCTGTTCAAGCTCCATTTCGAGGGCGGCGTCGCGGCCGGAGTCCGACGGGTTGAGGCTTTTACAGGCGAAGGCGCTTTGGCGCTGATTCACAGCTATGAAGATCGACTGAGAGAAATTGGCGCGCTGGTCCGCGGTACTCCTGAAGATGCCGCGGACAAGGTGAGAAGGCTTCTGGACCATCAGAAAGAATTAGAAAAAGAGATCGAAAAGCTCCGCGGCCAATTCGAACAAGACCAGGTTCGTGAGTTGCTGGCCAAGCAACGCGCCGTCGACGGCGCGAAAGTTTTGATCAGCCAGGTCGATAATCTCGATGCCAAGCAACTGCGCGACATCGCCGACCGGCTCAAGGAAAAGCTCGGTTCTGGGGTTGTGGTATTGGCGAGCGCTGGGGCAGGAAATGTGAATCTAGTCGCCACCGTGACCAAAGATCTCACCAAACGCTATCATGCCGGCAACATCATTAAAGAGCTTGCCGCGATGCTCGGCGGTGGTGGTGGCGGACGGCCGGAATTCGCTCAGGCAGGCGGTAAGCATGCGGGGAAAATAAGTGAAGCTTTACGGCGTGCAGAGGAGCTCGTTCAAGCAACGAAGTGAGCCAATGGCAATTTCGGATTTGGCTACCGAACGACAAAGCGCTAGACTTGCGTTATAGCGTGATTAGCCTTCAGACTAAGAAATTCACGGAAAAAACTGCCGGCCACTGCGACGTTATCGATAGTACTCCGAGAATTCACGCCGCGATTGAAAAAGAACAGATCCGCCATGGCTTAATTAGCGCCTTTGTGTCAGGTTCCACCGCCGCTCTCACGACCATCGAATATGAAGCGGGATTGATTCAGGATTTAAAAGAACTCGTCGAGCGGCTGATTCCCTCGGATCGCCGTTATCACCATGACGATCGTTGGGGCGACGACAACGGTTTTTCGCATCTCCGGGCCGCGCTCTTCGGTCCGTCCATCGCCATACCGATCGAAAATCGCAGAGCCTCTCTGGGAACGTGGCAGCAAGTGATCTTGCTCGATTTCGATAATCGCCCACGCACGCGTGAGATCATCCTCCAACTTATAGGAGAAACCGAGTGAAAGATGAAAAAAAATCAATGGCCGAGATGGTGACGGAAGTCGGCGTCAACTTTCTCGAGTTTCATGACCCGCGGCTTTTTCGCGATCTTTTGGGGCAGCATGATCAGCACATTAAAATTCTTCAGCACACGCTCCATGTCAAGATCCGCGTGCGCGGTTCGGGTGTGGAGATCGAAGGCGACCCGCTTCAGGTCGAACTCAGTAGCCAAATTCTCCGCCAGCTCTACGGTTTGCTCGAAAAAGGTTATCCGGTATATGCCAGCGACGTCGATTATGCCGTTCGGATTTTGAGCAGTGATTCGCGCGCTCGTTTGCAGGACATTTTTCTCGACACCATTTACATTTCCGCTCACAAACGAACGATTACTCCCAAAAGCATCGCGCAGAAAGCCTACATCGAAGCCATCCGCCGTTACGACATTGTCTTCGGCATTGGCCCCGCCGGCACCGGCAAAACCTATCTCGCCATGGCGATGGCGGTGGCCGAGCTGATGAAAAATAATTACGTGCGGATTATTCTCACCCGCCCAGCCGTGGAAGCCGGCGAGAAGCTCGGTTTTTTGCCTGGCGATCTCGCCGAAAAGGTCAACCCTTACCTCCGACCTTTGTATGATGCTTTGCACGATATGGTGGATTTCGATCGCGCCCGCAAGCTGGTTGAACGCGGCACCATCGAGGTCGCGCCGCTCGCATTCATGCGGGGAAGAACACTCAACGATTCGTTTGTGATTCTGGACGAAGCGCAAAACACCACGCCCGAGCAGATGAAGATGTTTCTCACCCGGCTGGGCTACGGCTCGAAAGCGGTGATCACCGGCGACGCGACGCAGATTGATTTACCCGCGGGAAAACCTTCGGGCCTGAAGGAAGCGTCACGCATTTTGAAAGGCGTGCATGGGATTCGCTTCATCAATTTCACTGAAAAAGATGTGGCGCGCCATCATCTGGTTCAGCAGATCATCACCGCCTACGAGCGCGACGAGAACCAGGCAGGGACGCAAGAACCGCAGGAGAGAATTACAACTTAGAGCAGTCTTGGGCTTGGCTTTTAACGAACCTCTTCCAGTGTCAGCCGCGCCTGAACCGACTGGCCGTTGCGCAGCATCGTCACAGTCACCGCATCGCCAACCTTGTATTTTTCCAGAATCAGATAGAGATCGTTCGAGGATTCGATTTTTTGGCCGTCGATGCCGGTAATGACGTCGCCCAATCGGAGGCGTCCCTCCCTGTCCCGTCGCGTCGGCTGTATGCCAGCCTTCGCTGCGGCGCTGCCGCGCGTGACATCGACAACCAACACGCCCGTCACCCCGAGTCTTTCGGCGATCTGCTCGTCCGCAATCTGAATTCCTAGTCCCGGCCGGGTCACCTTGCCGCTACGAATCAGTTCCGGCACGATCCGATTGACGATGTCCACCGGAATGGCAAAGCCGATTCCGGCCGAGGTGCCCGAAGGGCTGTAGATGGCCGTATTGACGCCGATCAAACGCCCAGCGCTATCGAGCAGTGGACCGCCGGAATTGCCGGGGTTGATTGCCGCATCGGATTGGATCACGCCTTGAATCGGCCGGCGCGTGACGGACTCGATCTCGCGGTTGAGCGCCGAAATCACCCCGGTCGTCAAGGTTTGGTCGAGCCCGAAGGGATTGCCGATCGCAAAAACACTCTGACCCACCTGCAAATCTTTGGATGTTCCGATCGGAATCGGACGGAGCCGGTTTCCCGGCGCATCGATACGCAATACCGCGATGTCCTTATCGGGCGCCACTCCCACGATGCGCGCCTTCCAATTCGATTGATCGGCGAGCGTCACCTGCGCAGCGTCGGCTTGCTGAATTACATGAAAATTAGTGATGATATCGCCATTCGTATCCCATACGAATCCCGAACCCGTGCCTTGAGGAATTTGATAAAGATTCAGCGTGAAAAGATCTCGCTCTACACCTATTGCCGTAATATTGACAACCGATGGCGATGCCTGCCGAAAAAGGGTGATGGTCGATTTTTCATCGGTGAGCAATTCGCCTCTCGGGTTAACCGCCCGCGGCGCCGCTCGCGGATCGAAAAGCGTTGCACTACGAACCCAAGAGTCTTTCAAGAAAACGAAGCCCGCCGCACTCAATGCGACGACCAAGATCAGATAAACCCAAGCGGAGCGTTGCCTGGAGTTACGATGGTTGAGTAACATCGAAGTTTTTCTACAAGTGTTTAGCCGGTGCAAATTCTCATAGCATTTTGCAGCTGAAAATTCCAAAGCGACTCCGTTCGACGGAAGCCGACTACCCCCACAGCTGAATAGATTTTGTGGCGAGAGGAAGTACGCGGGCGATGCATCGCGCGAAGAGTTGCTGGGCGCGCGATACATCGCTCCGAGTCGGAATGGCGACAGGATAGGGTCGAGTTGAGCTTACTCCACTCGAACTTCGATTTTCCGGGGTTTCGCCTCTTCTGCTTTAGGAAGTTGAAGAGTCAGCACCCCGTGCTTGAGCTCTGCGGATATTTTCGATTGGTCGACTTTCTCGTTCAACTCGAACTGGCGAAAAAAATTGACCAACTCGTATTCACGATACAGCGGTTCGCCCGCAGTTGTATGAGAAGGTTTCGCGCGGATTGTGAGCAAATTGTTTTCCACCAGCAAATCGAGATTTCCTTTCTCAACGCCCGGCAAATCAGCTTTGACGACGAGACCTCCGGCTGTCTCATAGATATCGACCGGCGGCGTAACGTAGCGTTCCTGACTGCGGGTACCTTCGCGACTGGGAAAGTTTTGATTTTGACCATTGGTCGGTACGGTTTTTTCTGCCATGACGTATCCTCCTATCTATGAAATGGCTCGCTCTTCACGCCAGTTTGACACTGATTTGTTTCGGCTTCGCTTTTTCTGCTTTCGGCAGACTGACCAGCAGCACGCCATTTTTGTATTCCGCTCGGATGCCTTGTTCGTCTACTTCCACGGGTAATTCCACCGTGCGGACAAATTTTCCGCTCGCCCGTTCACTGCGATGGAACGCTTCCGGCTTGACATCCGGAGTAATGCGGATCTTTTCACCGGATAGCGTCAATCGATTGTGCATGATGTCTACGTTCAGAGATTCGGGATCGATGCCCGGCGTCAATGCTTCCACGTAGATCTTGTCTTTTTCTTCAAACAAGTTCACTAGCGGATAGCGTCGGGGGCTGCTGCCCGGAAGAAAAGCGACTCGCCGCGATGGCTCCTGCCTTCCGCCAAATCCTTCGAACGCTTTGTCGACCTCGCGCCGGAGCATTTCCATTTCTTCAAACGGATTCCATTGCGCCATGGGACGTTACCTCCTCGTACGATATCGCCATGAACTTAGCCATCGATAGCCGCTTGTCAAGCACAAAAATCCCATCGAATATAAAGGCCGCTAGACGGTGACATTGAGGCCTGTCACGATCGTAAAGTTGGCTTGACACTCTGTGGGGCGATGTTTACGTTTTCGCTAAAAGCTTAGCCAAGGAGGATTTATGGACTTGATCAGATGGGAACCATTTGAGGGATTGAGCAGAATTCAAAATCGCATAAATGATCTTTTTGACGATACTTTTGGGAGGACTCGGGGCGCGTCAACGCCTTCCGCCGGAGTATGGTTTCCGGCCGTCGATATTCTCGAGAGCAGAGATTCGTACCTGATCAGAGCGGAACTTCCAGGAATGAAACGCGAAGATTTCAATCTTGAAGTGCACGATGGCTCACTTACTCTCAGCGGCGAGCGCAAATTTGAGGAAGCCGCTAACGGCGTGGAATACCATCGCGTCGAACGCGCCTCGGGAAAGTTCTCGCGGTCCTTTTACCTGCCGCAAACTGTTAAAACCGACGCCATCAAAGCGACCTATCGTGACGGCATTCTAGAAATCCATGTGCCAAAGGCGGACGAAGCAAAACCAAAGCAGATCGCCATCAGCGTCAATTGATCAAGATCGGCTCATTACATTAAAAAGGGAGGCAATTGCCTCCCTTTTTTCATACGCGCCAGTTTTCGGGACTAATCCAGACGTTTGTACGTGGGACAAAAAAGGCGCCTGTCACCAGGCGCCTTTTTTACATGTGCGAGACAAACTTAGTAGTCTTCATGCTCATGCGGCATCGCCGGCGCGTCTTTTTTCTTCTCTGGCTTATCGGCGATCATCGCCTCGGTGGTAATCAGTAAACCCGCCACCGAAGCGGCGTTTTGCAATGCGGTGCGTACCACTTTGGTCGGATCGACGATACCTGCCTTGACGAGATCCTCATATTCCTCGGTTGCTGCGTTGAAGCCGAACGCCCCTTTTCCGTTCTTCACCTTATCGAGAACCACAGCGCCGTCTGCTCCAGCATTGCCGGCGATCCAGCGCATCGGCTCCTCAAGGGCCTTCTGTATGATCCGCACACCGACCTTTTCATCCTCGGATACGCGCAGATTTGCTAGGCTGGCCGAGGCACGTACGAGCGCGACCCCTCCGCCAGGAACAATCCCTTCTTCAACCGCAGCGCGCGTCGCATGAAGTGCATCTTCGACACGAGCCTTCTTTTCTTTCATTTCCACTTCTGTTGCAGCCCCGACCTTAACGACCGCCACACCGCCAGCGAGCTTCGCCAGTCTTTCCTGCAGCTTCTCGCGGTCATAATCCGAAGTGGTCTCATCGATCTGCGCCCGGATCTGCGTGATCCGACCCTCGATGGCAGATTTCTTGCCCGCGCCCTCGACTACGGTGGTGTTGTCCTTGTCGATAATCACTCGTTTGGCGCGGCCGAGATCCTTGATCGTAACGTTCTCCAGCTTGATCCCAAGCTCCTCAGCGATCATCTTGCCATCGGTTAGGATTGCGATGTCCTCGAGCATCGCCTTGCGCCGGTCGCCGAACCCTGGAGCCTTGACGGACACAACTTTCAGAGTTCCGCGGATCTTATTCACCACGAGTGTGGCCAAAGCTTCGCCTTCCACCTCCTCGGCGATAATCAGCAAGGGTTTTCCGGTTTTGGCCACGGATTCGAGCACCGGCAGTAGATCCTTCATGCTGGAAATCTTTTTCTCATGGATCAGCAGGTAACAATCCTCGTAGACGCATTCCATGCGCTCGGGATCGGTGACAAAGTACGGGGAAAGGTAACCGCGGTCGAAGCGCATGCCTTCCACGAGATCCAAGGTTGTTTCCAAACCCTTGGCCTCTTCAACCGTGATCACACCCTCTTTTCCAACCTTGTCCATCGCTTCGGCGAGAATGTCGCCGATGGTTTTGTCATTATTGGCAGAGATCGTGCCGACCTGAGCAATTTCATCCCGGTCGCGGGTGGGCTTTGACTGTGATTTGAGCTCGTCCACCACTTTGGCAACTGCCTTATCGATGCCGCGTTTAATGCTCATCGGGTCGTGCCCGGCGGCGACCAGTTTCAAGCCTTCGCTGAAAATGGCGCGGGATAAAACCGTGGCGGTCGTCGTCCCGTCGCCGGCCAGATCCGAGGTCTTGCTCGCCACCTCTTTGACCATCTGGGCGCCCATATTTTCGAATTTGTCTTCCAGCTGAATTTCCTTCGCCACCGAAACGCCGTCCTTCGTCACCGTCGGCGAGCCCCAGGACTTCTCGAGTACGACATTGCGGCCCTTCGGACCCAATGTCACAGTCACAGCATCGGCGAGCAGATTCACCCCGCGGAGAACCCGGCTCCGCGCTTCTTCACTAAACCGTATTTCCTTCGCAGCCATTTCTGTCTCCTCCTTATTCCACGACTCCAAGGATGTCATCTTCACGCATTATCAGATGCTCCTCGCCGTCCAACTTGATCTCTGTTCCGGAATACTTTCCAAAGAGAATTTTATCGCCCGACTTTACCCCGAGAGGTATGAGCTTCCCGTCTTCGTATTTGCCCGGACCCACCGCAACGACCTTCCCCTCCTGCGGTTTCTCCTTGGCCGTGTCCGGGATGATGATACCTCCCTTGGTTTTCTCTTCCTCCTCAATCCTTTTCACAATCACCCTATCATGTAGGGGACGAATCTTAGTCGCCATTATTAACCCTCCTGAAATAAAACATAAATTTAGATTCCTGCAAAACAGGTTGGATGCGGGCTAATTTAATCTCGCCGAGCAAATCGTCAAGGGGTGTAACGGAAAAAATCTGCAGTTTTCAGACGGGTGGTATCATCCCTTATAGGGTGGGACGGCAATCGATCGAATGTACGCGACGATATCACGGATTTGCTTCTCGTTTAGCGCGCCGCCCCAGGCCGGCATAAAAGTCGATTTTCCAACGGCGCCGCCGCCTTTCGAAATGATATCCACCAAAAACTTATCGTTGAGCTGATTCATGGCGGCTCCGTTGGTGTGATCCGCCGGTCGTACCGGGAGGGAGACAGCCGCCGCGCCATCACCTTTGCCCCCTTCACCGTGGCATGTAGCGCAGTAAGTGACGTAAAGCTTTTTACCCTCGGCTTGGTTCTGCGTCCAGCCAGCGGAGGGCGCCATCAAACCTGCCAACAGGGAGATAGGAATCAACAAGTTTGTCGTTTTCATTTGCCGCCGCCTTGGTAAATTTGCTGGTCTTTTCCTAGCAGATATTTCTCGGGAACGACAACCGCCGCCATGCGAATTCCTTAGCCACTGTATTCAAATTTGCGAAAGAATGATAAATCTAGCGAACAAATTTACCCGATGGGGGCCGAACATGATCAAAATCTGGGGCAGAACGGATTCGTCGAATGTTCAAAAGGTACTCTGGTGCTGCGGGGAGCTTGGTATCGACTTCGAGCGCGTCGATTGGGGCGGAAAGTTCGGTGGAAATAATGATGAAGCCTACCGGGAAATGAACCCCAATGGCCTCGTCCCGACCATAAAGGACGGCGACTTTGTCCTGTGGGAATCCAACAGCATCATGCGCTACCTGAATGCCAAATACGGCAACCGAAAGCTTCTCCCGAGCAGCCCCGAGGAGATGGCAAACGCAAACCGGTGGATGGACTGGCAGCTATCTACATTCAACGCGACAATCGTACCGCTGTTCTGGAACTTGGTTCGGACGCCTCCCGACAAGCGCGATCCCAAAGCGATCCAAGCCGCATTGGAAAAAACTGGCAAAGCCTGGCAGCTGGTCGAAAAGCAGTTGGCCCAAAGCCGATTCCTTGCGGGCGAAGAATTTTCCCTCGGGGATATACCTCTCGGAGTGTGGGCTTACCGTTGGTTCAGTTTGCCCATCCAACGGCCAGAGCAAGCCAATATTACCCGATGGTATAATCAGCTAAAGCAGCGTAAGCCTTATCAGACCTACATCATGATCCCCCTAAGTTAATGGCGTCGTGGCGAGTCCAGCTGCCGTATGCACGATCAATGGTGTTTGCTGGCAGGCGACCGGCAGCAAAATTTCTATTTTCGTGCCCGGCCCTGAACCGCTAGCAATATGAATTGTTCCGCCGTTCCGCTCAACGAATTTTTTTGCCAGCGGTAATCCAATCCCGGTGCCGTGCGGTTTGGTGGTAAAAAACGGCTCAAAGATACGCTGGCGATTCTCTGCGGGAATCCCACTTCCCGTGTCTTCGATCTGGAGACGAACCATAGCGCCAACTCGGTTCACCGACGAGTGGGTGCGAATGGTCACCACCCCGCTCTCCGGAGTCGCCTCCACTGCGTTCGTGATCAAGGTCATCAGCGCCTGCTCAAGGTGATTGGCGTCGGAAACGATCGCCGGCAGCTCCGCATCAAGATCGAGATTTAACTCGACCCGCGCATCCTTGAACCGAGCTCTCAATGTTTCCGTTACGTCGCGCACAATCGCATTGACATCGATCTGCACCGGACGCGGCTCGAGCGGCTTGACAAAATTCAGCAGACCTTGCATCCGTTTCTGCACGCGATCGACCTGCTGCACGATGTTTTGCAGATGCTCTTTCATCGGCCGGCTCTTTTCAGAATCGTCAGCGTTAGCGTCGAGCATGGCGACCTGCGTCGCGGCGCGAATTGACGACAGTGGGTTGCCGATTCCATGCGCTACCGCGGCCGCCATTTCCCCGATCACCGCCATGCGCTGCGATGCGATCAACTCCGAACGCATCTTCAAGAGATTCTCCTGTTGCTCGGCAATCTTATGCGCGGCTTGACGCACGATCGCGAACAGCGACACGTACAAAAGCAAGCCGCCGCCTACCGCCCCGAACAGCACAACCAGTCGAGCCTGGTGAATAGCCCGGATCACGCCGTCTGACCGCCGGTGCGTTTCGAACACGCCGAGTAGCTCGTTGCCGTTTTCCGAATAGATCGGGATGTAGATTTCGATCGCCCGTGTGGTCGCATACCGATCGAGCGAACTTTCACTTCTCGCAAACGAGCCCATATCGGCGATGACTTCACCCCGTAATGCCTTTTGCAATTGACCGTTATCTGCAAATGCTTTACCGACCAGCTGTTTGTCGTCCGACCATAGCACGACGCTTTGAGGACTATAGACCTTGAAGCCCAATATATCCGGCGACAGACGCATGTAATCCAGCAAGCTGGCAAACTTATAGCCCACCGATTTGCGATCTTTGGTTTTAAAATCATACGCCTCGAGAAACTTTCGCACGTCGGTGCGCACCATTTGCGCCGTGGTTTGCCACTCCCGATCGAGGATTTGATTGATCAGATAATTAGAAACGATTAGCCAAAGGGCGCCGATCATGATGCTGACGCAAACGAAGCTATACAGGGCAAATCGGGTCGAGAGACTGACGTTTGCGAAACGCGCATTGCTTCCAAAATTGCCGAGCTTCACGAACCCTCGAAGTTTTTGCCATGAAGCCTGCGAGCGCGCCGGATAGGGCATCGAGATTGGTATTCTCATTTCAGTGAGCCTTTCCACCTTCCGCCAAACGCATCACCGCGCCGATGATCTGGTCGACATCGGGGATCATCGCATCCACCAGCGGCGGACTGTGCGGCGGCGGGATCGGCTGAGCGGCGATCCGCAACACCGGACCTTTTAAATCGCTGAACAGATTTTCCTGGATCATCGCCGCGATTTCCGCTGATACGCCACCGACCATTGGGCCTTCATCGAGAACAATAGCTCTCTTGGTCTTTGCCACGGAATCAAGCACCGATTTCTTATCGAGCGGCGCCAGTGAGCGCAAATCGACGATCTCGATGTCAATGCCTTTCTGCTTCAGCGCTTCAGCGGCGGCGTCGGCCTTTAAAACCATGCCACCGCAAGTCACGATCGTCAGATCTTTTCCCTCGCGCCGCACCGCAGCGAGCCCGATCGGCACGGTGTAGTCGCCGTCGGGCACTGGGCCGCGTTGGCCGTAGAGATGATGACTTTCAAAACAGAGCACCGGATTAGGATCCCGAATCGCCGAAAGCAATAACCCCTTAGCATCCGCGGGCGTGGTCGGCATAATGATTTTCAACCCGGGAAAATGAATGAAGGCGCCGTGGTTACAGCTGGAATGGCTCGGTCCGCCACCGGGCCGAGTGGCAAACTTATTTCGCACCACGATCGGAACATTGATTCGACCGCCGGTCATATAGTGATATCGCGCTGCGTGACTTGCAAGCTGATCCATGGCGAGCGGTAAGAGATCCGAGAATTGAATTTCGACCACTGGACGCATGCCGTTGATGGCGGCGCCGACGCCCAAGCCGACCAGCGCCGCCTCCGAAATCGGCGTATCCAGGACCCGACTTTCGCCGAATTCCTGCATGAGTCCACGTGTGACACCATAAGCGCCGCCAAACAGCGCCACGTCCTCACCCATCACGAACACTCGACTGTCGCGCACCATCTCGTAACGGAGTGCTTCCCGGAGCGCCTCCTGGACGCGCATCTCCTTGGTAGGGCTCGATGACTGCGTGTTTTTCATGGCCTCAGCCATTGGCCACCTCGCCATTGGCAAAAATGCTCGTGAGATCGACTTCTTTCTTTGGCAGGGGCGCCGCTTCGGCGCGCTTTGCCACGGCATCGACGTCGACATAGATAGTTTCATTCAATTTCTGAAACTCCTGTGCGCTTAGCTGCCCTGCTTTAATGAGTTTTTCGCTGAGTCGTTTGATGGGACACTTTAACTTCCAAGCCTCGATTTCCTCTTTTGATCGATAAGCGGTGCCAGGATCGCCGCCAAAGTGGCCATCCCAGCGATAGGTGATACATTCCAGAAAGGTTGCTCCGCCGCCACCTCGCGCTTTTTCGGCGGCACTCTCCGTCGCCGCATATACCGTCTCCACATCATTGCCATCGAGAGTTTTTCCCTCGAAGCCATAGGCCGCGGCGCGATCGGACAGGCGCTTGATCGCAACGCTTTTTTCCAAGCTCACGGTCATCGCATACTGATTATTCTCGCAGATATAAAGCACCGGCAGCTTCCATACACCGGCGAGGTTCATCGATTCATGGACCACGCCTTGATTCACCGCGCCATCGCCAAAAAAGCTTACGGCAATTTCTTTGGAGCCGCGGATCTTCGCGGCCAACGCGGCTCCCGTTGCGGTCGGCACGGTTCCACCGACGGTGCCCGTGTTACCCAAAAAGCCGAAACCCATGTCGCCCATATGCATTTTACCGCCGCGACCCTTTGAATAACCGTCAGCGCGCCCCAGACATTCGCAAAAGAGCGTATATAGGTCGGCGCCCTTGGCGATCAGGTGTCCGGTGCCACGATGATAGCTGGCAATGAGGTCGGTCGGCGCCAATGCCGCACAAACCCCGACGGCAATCGCCTCTTGCCCGCGATAGGAATGGGTGCTGCCGAACATGGCTTTGCGCTGATAAAGCTCTTCGAGCTTTTCTTCGAAAGCGCGCAACAAAATCATTTGTCGCAACATGACAAGTTTTTTGGCTGCGTCCAAGATCGAAGCCTCCGGCTAAGATTTATACGGTCCGTATCGGGAGTGTATTGCTGACCTGTAGTTATTTGGCTGTGGGATGCTTGTCAAGGCGACATTCGCGAGAGCCGTTTTGTCCCAAACGGATCTGCAGCGGTCAAATCGAATTTAAATCTGCTGGACCGGTTTGCAGAGTAAGCTGCCGTCGAGAGGATTATTTCACAAAGAAGCGCAACGATTGGGTGGTATAGCGCACGAGGGGCCCAAAATAGACGCCGAAAACAATCGTCAGCACAGTCAATGGAATCAACAGCGTGAAGTTATTCGCGGCGACGCAAACGGGTTTGTCCTCGGGAGTGGGGGTGTCGAGAAACATCGTCTTGACGATCTTCGCATAATAATAAAGCGAGATCACACTGTTGATTGCGGCGACCACCGCAAGGACGCCGAATGCCCCGCCTTGTTTCAGCACCGCCGAGAACAGAAAAAATTTACCGACGAACCCGGCGAACGGCGGCAAGCCGGTCAAGGAAAAAAGAAATATCGCTAAGCACACAGCAGGAACGATGGCACCGCGCCAGGCCAGACCACGATAGGTCCCGATGTCCTCGTCGCCGGTGACATTGGCGATCATCGCCACCACCAGAAACGCCCCGACGTTCATGATCAAATAAACCACAACATAAAAAAGAATCGCCGAAAGACCGTCGTTGTTCAGTACCGCCAACCCCATCATCATATAGCCCGCATGGGCGATCCCCGAGTAGGCGAGCATCCGTTTCAGGTTGCGCTGGTTGAGCGCGCAAAGATTGCCGACGGTCATCGTCACCATGCTGAGAAATAGCAAAACCTGCGGCCACTCGACGCCTGATGTGAAAGCCCAATCGCCGCTCGGCAACATGCGCGATACTCCCGGGAAAAAAAACCGCGTCATGATCGCGATCCCGGCGGCATTGGAGGCCACCGATAAAAATGCCGTGAAGGGTGTCGGCGCGCCTTGGTAAACGTCCGGCGACCACATATGAAATGGCACGAAGACGATTTTGTAGCCGAACCCTGCCATAATAAAAACGAATGCCATGAACAACGCGGCCTTGTTGAATTGAGCTTGGCCCAGTGCCGCCTGAATCGCGGCGTAGTCCAGGCTGCCGGTCATGCCGAAGATCCAGCTCATGCCATAAATCATCGTCCCCGACGCTACGCCGCCATAGATCAAGTACTTCAGTGCCGCTTCGCTGGAGCGCCGGTTGTGCGGCAAAAATCCCGTGAGCACATAGGAAGTCAAACTGACCAGCTCCAAAGACAAATAGGCCATCAGCAGATTACTCGACGAGGCCATGAAAAACATACCCAGGGTGCAGGTTAGCAGCAGAGTGTAATATTCACCTTCGTGCACTTGCTTGATCTCATTGCTGCCGAGCGACATCCAGATACACAGGATCGTCGCCGCCAAAGCAACCACCTTGAAGAACAAACTGAAATTGTCGAGCACCATCATGCGGTGAAACAACCAGCCAGGCTGCGCGCTGTAAAGATTCAAGGTGGCGATCAGGGATGCCGCACAACCGACCAGCGCGATCATCGCCACGCTACGCCCGCTCCGCGCAATCAGATCGAGGATGATCAGCAGCAGAATCGTCCCGGACAGTATAATTTCCGGTACAAAGAAGCTCAGACTGGCGACGTTTTTGAGATCCATGGACAGATTACAGATGCGGAATGACGACCTGATTAATCTGATCCAGCGAGGAGCGCAACAGGTCCAGCACGACGCTCGGGTATACACCGACGATGATCACAATCACGCCGAGCGGCACCAGCGTAAACATCTCGCGGCCGTTGATCTCCGGGAATTTCAGATATTTCTCATTAGCCGGACCGAGATAAACGCGCTGGATGGTCCACAGCAGATAACCGGCGGTGAGGATCACGCCGCTCGCGCCCAGAATCGTCAGGACTGGATATTTTTGCCAGGTCCCGAGCAGTACCAGGACTTCCGAAATAAATCCGGAAAGTCCGGGCAAGCCCATCGAAGCGAAAAACGCCAGCGCGGTAACGCCCGTATAAACCGGCATGATCGCCGCCATCCCGCCGAATCCTTCAATTTCGCGATGGTGTGCGCGGTCGTAAATGACGCCGACCAAAAGGAAGAGCATACCGGTGATGGTGCCGTGATTGAACATCTGTAATACCGCGCCGTTCAGCCCCTGGGTAGTAAAGCTCGCCATCCCGAGCATCACATAACCCATGTGACTGACACTCGAGTAAGCGACCAGTTTTTTGAGATCTTTCTGCGCCATCGCGCAAAGCGCGCCATAAATAATATTCCATGCACCGAGGGCGCCCAGGCACCAGTAAGCCATATCGGCCGTGGCAGCGGGCAGCATTGGAAAATTTGTGCGCAGAATTCCGTACGTCCCCATTTTGAGCAGCACGCCGGCAAGAATAACCGAAATCGCCGTCGGTGCTTCGACGTGGGCGTCGGGTAACCAGGTATGAAACGGGAAGGCCGGAATCTTGATGGCAAAGCCGATGAAGAGCGCCATCCAGATCACGTGCTGGAATCCCCAGCGCAACCCGGTAAACGGCCACATCGGTATGACTTGAGTGCTGTATTTATTCGCCTGCGCCATCATGATGCGCATATCGAAGGTATGCGGATCGGTGGTGAAGTAAAGCGCAAGGATCGCCAGCAGCATTAACACACTGCCGAACAAGGTATAGAGAAAAAACTTGATCGCGGCATATTCACGACGAGGGCCGCCCCAGATGCCGATGAGAAAATACATCGGCAGTAGCATGACTTCCCAAAAAACATAAAAGAGGAAAAAATCGAGGGCACAGAAAACCCCCATCATGCCAGCATCGAGCAAGAGAAAAAGCGCGAAATAACCTTTCACCCCCTTTTCGATGCCGAAGGAAGCAAAGATGCACAGAAAGCTCAACAGCGCCGTCAAAAGTATCATGGAGATACTCAGGCCATCGACGCCCATGGTGTAACTGATGTTGTAGGCGGGGATCCACGTATAATCTTCTACGAACTGAAATCCCGGAACCGTGCGATCGAAATTTTTGAACAGCCAGATCGCCATCAGCAGCGGCGGCACCGTCGCGAGTGCCGAAACCCAACGAATCAGCTTGGCGTTGTTCGGCAGCGCGAGCACGATTGCCGCTCCGGCAACGGGTATGAATGTCATATAACTGAGCACGTTGTTCATCTTTTTCGATTCTCCCTGGAGATCAGCTCGCGTAACGCAGCTTGGCGATAATCAGCAGCACTATGGCGATCAAAATTCCGTACAGATAACTGTTGATGTTTCCCGTTTGAACTCGGCGAAACTTGTTGCCGATCGCAAAGGTCAGATTGGCGATCAGGTTGACAATACCGTCGACAACGTACTGATCGAACAAACCATCGAGCCACGCAACAAACCGCGTCAAAGTGGCGAGGCCATTGACGATGCCGTCGATGACATACTGATCGAACAGCGAACCCAACCGCGCCAGCAGCAAAGTGCCATTGACAAAAATCACCTGATAAATTTCATCCACGTAATACTTGTTGTAAGACAATCGATAGAATAGGCCGCCAGCGAGAGAAGCAAAGCGCTCCGGAGCCGACGAATGGCGGTAGTACATAAGAAACGCCACGCCAAACCCCGCCAGCGCCACGACGACGGACGCGATTGTGAGCATCAAGGCAGTCTCATGCGAGAGGGGCGCCGCCTCGACGTGGCCATGGCCGAAGATAGGCTCCAGCCACTCCTCGAAGCGATGGTGGCCAAGAAAAGCCGGCAGGCCGAGTATGCCCACCGGAAATGCCCCTAACGCAAGGATCACCAGGGGCCAGGTCATGACGCGCGGCGATTCGTGCAGGTGGTGCTTGGCATGCTCGTCGCCGCGGAACTCACCATAAAACGTCATAAAAACCTGGCGCCACATGTAAAAAGCGGTGAGCCCGGCGCCGCATAATCCCGCGAGCCATAGTCCCGTCCCACCGCGTAGGTATGTTTCCTCGAGGATACCGTCCTTAGAGAAGAACCCCGCCGTGCCCGGAAACCCCATGATGGCAAGGGTCGCCAGTAGATAAGTAATGAACGTGAGCGGCATGTGTTTTCTCAGACCGCCCATCTTGGTCATATCCTGCTCTCCGCCCACCGCGTGGATAACGCTTCCCGCGCCGAGGAACAGGCACGCCTTGAAAAATGCGTGCGTCACTAAGTGAAAGATGCCCTGGGCGTACGCGCCCACGCCCATGCCCAGGAACATGTATCCGAGCTGGCTCACCGTAGAGTAGGCGAGCACCTTCTTAATGTCGTTCTGGGTAAGAGCAATGGTAGCGGCAAAAAGGGCCGTGCAGGCCGCGATGACCGCCACCACATGCAGCGTCTCCGGCGCCATGGAAAATAGAAAGCCCAACCGCGCGATCATATAGACGCCAGCGGTCACCATGGTGGCCGCATGGATCAATGCGCTAACCGGAGTCGGGCCTGCCATGGCATCCGGCAACCAAACGTAAAGAGGAATCTGTGCTGACTTTCCAGTGGCGCCGACGAAAAGAAAAAGCGTCGCCAGTGTAGCCACAGGCAATCCCCAGATCATCTGACCCTGAAGGGTCGAAGCCCATTTCGCCATTTCGCGAAACGTCAGCGTCCCATGCCCCTGCGCGTCCAGCGTCCAGAAGAGCAGAAATATCCCTAAGACGAAGCCGAAATCGCCGACCCGGTTGACGATGAAAGCCTTGTTGCCGGCCCGAGCATTGTTTTGGTCCTGGTACCAGAACCCGATCAGCGCGTAGGAGCAAAGCCCCACCCCTTCCCAACCGACAAACATGAGCAACATGCTGTCGCCCAAAACCAGAGTCAGCATCGCCGCGGTAAACAAGTTCAGGTAGGCAAAGAAGCGCCAAAACGCTTTGTCCTCGTGCATGTAGCCTGTCGCATAGATGTGAATCAGTCCGCCGATGCCGGTGACCACAAGAATCATTACGGCGGAAAGCGGATCGATCACGAACGCCATGTCGACCTTGAGCGAGCCGAGGTGAATCCACGTATAAAGATTATCGATCAGGAAGCGCTTTTCGGGTTCGAGACCTTTGAGCGTTAAAAATCCGTAAACCGCCAGCGCAAACGCGATCACTACCGGACCACAGGCGAGAACGCTGATAGCGCCCTTGCCCATGCTCTTTTGGATTTTTGCGCCCAGCAATCCATTGATGATCGCTCCGAGCAACGGCAGGAACACGATCCAGCGAATGAAATCTGTCTGTAACGGACTCTCCAACTGATTAACCCCTAACCCC
>DATBEY010000450.1:0-4998 GCA_036558765.1 Binatia bacterium
CGCCGTATTCACGTCCATTGCGCTTGGACGTCGAGCGATTCGGCGGCTGCGATCTTCACCGCTTCGGCCGCAACACCTCGCTGTTTTGAGAGTGCTCCCGGCTTACGCGATTGGCGGTGTCGCAATGTTCTGGCTAATCGAGCGCATCGCGGCATTTCGAGGCGTGTAGAACCACGCAAAAAGGATTCGCTGGGGTGCTTTGGCGCACAAAATGCCAAGACTTCTAGCCTGCAGGGACTATGGAGGTATAGGACGGCGCGAAAAAAGCGTTTACAATAGCCCTCGTGAAACGCGCCGCTTTGCTGCTTACTTCTGCCTGGATCCTGTGGAATCATACCACCAATCCAGCATCTTCCCAGGAAACCTGGACACCATTGTCGCAGTTCAAAACCAGGTCAGATTGTGTGGAAGCAGCACGGAGCACGGTGAAGCGCCATGCTTCCACCCCGCGTACGATCGAAGGAAGCAGGCTCGTTTCACCCAAACAGCAACCGCAAAAGTTGCTTGTGTATCTGGGGGACGACACCGTCTCTGTCATAAGCTACGAATGCAATCCAGCCACACTTACTCCACCCGCCATTGATCGGTCTCATACGAGTTGCAAGGATTCGGATTGTAAAAAAGAGCCCTCGGAACAAAGCCGATAATCGGCAAATACCGGTTTTTGGTTCCGAAGCGCTCGTGCGCGCCCTTCAACGCTGCCCCTGAGCTGCGCGTTCCTGTCGCGCAAATTCCCGCGAACGCTCGCCATCTTTTTTCGGTGCGTTCAGTTTGTTATCACAAACTATAGAGGAGGACGCGCTCGGCAAACCGAACCGTGCTCTTGGGATTATGCGCAGATTAGGATCTCATCCGTCGGCGGCGAAACGGCTCATTCGCCGCTGCCCCATGTGCAAAGAAGCTATGGGCATCGTCATTGCTGATTCGGTGAAAAATGTTCGACCGATTCACGGCTTCTGCATGAGATGCGGCTATGGCTTTCGCTGGGCGATAATCACATCTTGAGCCCACGGCTGAAATTCTCTCCGGACATTTTAATATTCGTGTCACTCGGCAAGGCGGTCTAGACCCGCGGTGTCAGGCTGCATCGCGATCTTTGTAAACGCTATTCCTATCGCGGCAAGCGCGTGACGGCGGGAGAGTTTGCTGCGCATTGCTGCGGCTGTTTCCCTGTCAATCGTCGCGCGCGTGTGTTACAGAAAAAGCCTGGTCTTCATTCAAGAGAGGAGCTCTTTTCAAGATGCAAGAAGAGGTACTGCAACAGGTGGATCGCAATCGCATCGTGGAGCTGGCGTGCAATTTGGCGAATACCGTCAGCATTACGGGCGAGGAGGAGGAAGTCGCGAAATATATCGGCAGCGAGTTGGAACAGCTCGGCATGCAGGTGGAGTATCAATACGTCGAAGAAGGCAGGCCCAACGTGGTGGGAATACTTAAAGGCACGGGGGGCGGCGCGACCTTGATGTTCAACGCGCACATGGATCATTTCGACAACCCTCAGGAGACGGTGGTGGATGAAGACCGCATCTACGGCCGCGGTCTCGTTAATATGAAAGCGGCGTTTGCTTGCTACATCGAGGCCATATCGGCGGTCCAAAAAGCCGGAGTCAAGCTCAAGGGCGACGTCATTATCGCCGGTGTGGTGGGTGAGATCGAAAAGGCGCAGATCGGACGATTTCAAGGCAAGACCTACCGCGGCGCCGGCGTCGGTGCTCGGTACTTAATGGATCACGGCGTTATGGCCGACATGTGCATTATCGGTGAGCCTACGGGGTTGCAGTTGCAAATCGGCAATTCCGGCTTGCTCTGGGCTCGGGTCAGCGTCGATGGCAAGGCGACGAAATTTGTTCTCGCCGCTTGCAAGGTCGCGCAGGCGATACAGGAGTGGGAAAAGGACTATCAGCGTAAGAATCCGCACAAGTTCATGTTGCCGACCGTACAGATCGGCGCCATCGAAGGCGGTAATCCGTTCAAGCCAGGGACACGTCCGACCACGGAGATTTTTGTCATCGTGAAAATGCTGCCTGGAGCGGTGCCGTTGGCGATCAAGCGCGACATCGAGCAGGTATGCGAGCGTGTCCGCAAACGCGAGTCGGATATTCTCGATACTCGGGTCGATCTGTATCTCACCACACCCGGCTACGAAATCTCCAAAAGCGAGCCGCTCGTCAAAGTCATGGAACGGGCGCATCGCGCAGTATTCACTGAGCCGGTTCCCTATGCCAAGCCGATCCGTTATGGCATCACCAGCGATGGCTCACGTATCGCCCAATACGGGGTCCCGGCGATTACCTATGGGCCGGGTTTCGGAACTCATCTCGTGGATCCGACAGAAACCAAAGCTGGAGCAGAGTGGGATTCCCCGAGCGGGATTCGCCGCGGGGTCGGCATTACGAACATGGTCAATTGCACGAAAGTCTACGCCGCGGCGGCGCTGGAAATTTGCAATACCAAGAAGGAAGAAGTGGCGCGGAGATAGTCTTCAATCGTAGCTTCTAAAGCCAAGCGGAAATAAAAAATGGATCTGACGTTTGCGCATTACCGAAATCGCTTTTGTATGTTTCGGACTTATTATGCGCTCGCGGTCGGCAAGGTGAAACCCGACGGCGTCAATCTGCAAGTGATCGAGTTGCCGGATCCGCCGAGCAAAGAGCAAGAGGAGGCGTTAATCCGCGGCGAGGTGCAAGCGGCGAATCTTTATTTGCCGAATTTCTTGCGGCGCAAGCTCCAAGGGGCGCCGATCATTGGCCTTGCCACCGAATGGAAGTCGACGATGAAAGGTAATGGTGTGTTCGTGCGTGCGGACTGTGCGATCAAGACGCCCAAAGATCTCGAGGGCCGGGTGATCGCCACACACCAGGGAGCGCACGCGATCCATCAATATCTGCTGCGCCGAGTTTACGGCGTCGACGATACCAAGCTACGCTGGGCGGCCTATCCACAGGAAAAACTTTTGGACGTCCTGCAGAGAGGCGAGGCGGACGCCGTGGTCTTGCTCGATCATTTCTTTTTTCGCGGCGAAGTTGCCGCTGGTGTGCGTTGTCTCTATACCGACGGAGAAGCCTGGAAAGAGTTGCACGGCTTCGACGAAATCATCAAACATATGGTGGCGGCACGCGAGGACTTGTTGCAGAAATCGCCGGGGATCAAAGAAACGCTGCTGCGAGCGTTTCGCGCATCGTTTGCGTACAGCGAGACGCATCTCGAAGAGATCGCCGATGCCTTTATCTCCCGTTATGGCGGTGACAGAGAGGCTCTGCTGGCGTCGGCGCGCTATCCGAAAATAGATTTTACCTTCACCGAAAACGAGCAGCGACTCGCCGAAGCTGAAATGGAGCTGCTCGTGGAAGTGGGACAGATACCGCGCAAGGCGCCGCTTGCGTCTCTATTCTCGATGTGAGCTGCTTTGGCGCGCTTCAGCCTATTCAGTTCAGCATTTCGCTGCGGATCGGATTCGCCGTAGCGATCGCCGTCGGCCTGAGCGTTTCGGGTTGCGCCAGGCTGATAACCCCCCGCATTGAAGACACGGTGCAGTTAAGCCATACAGCAACGCTCATCGAGGAAGTAAAAAGCTTCGGTAAATCTCTCGGCATCGAGCCGAGTCCGGCGCTCAGCCGGACGACTCAGGATACCCAGCCACTGTCCATGTTATGGCTCTGGATGCAACGCGCCGGAACCCTGGCGCTCGAGAATCCCATCGACGTGCGCTTGGCGATCGGCTTTAGCACCGAGAAAGAACGCCTCAAAATCGAGCAGGTTTATCGCGTTGACGGTTATAGCGTTTATTATCGGCAGGGAAACGAATTCGCCGATTCGCGATCGGTCGCGACCATAGGTTTTGCCGCCGAGCCGCTGATGCGTCGGGTGATGGTAGTTTTGCACGAGGATCTGCACGGCGACGCCAATTTCGCGCTGCCGTGGGAAATTGAAGAAGGCCTGGTGACGCCGCTGGGCTATCTGGCGGCGGTGGCGTTTTTTCAACAGAAGAACGACCAGCCTGGTTGGACTAATGCGCTCGCGTCATTGAACGAGGAGCGCCGGATCGCCCGTGAACTCAACGGCTTGGTTGCCCAAGCGATGCCCGTCTTCAAGACCTTGCCCATTGATGCGGCGAAAGAAAAAGTTCTGCAGCAGATGATCCAATATCCGACTTATCGGCGGCAGTTCGAACGGCAAATTCTGGGTCAGCACGCGCCCACGGTGCTGGAAGCGAAACTCAGCCATGATCTGACTTATTATCGTTACTTCGATCGGATCGCAGCGCTTGCCGAGCAAGCGGCGGACCTGAAAACGCTCATCGCTGATTTGAAGCGGCTGCCGGCGGACGCGACTCTCGGCAGTACGGAAAAATATCTGTCCGAGTTGAGCTCTCGATACATGGCGGCGGCGAGCTAGGTCCAGCGTTTTCATGAGCAATCCTGCTCTAGGCAATTCAAGGTCGCTCCGGTTTGACGACAAAGATGGCGTCTTTTAATCTTATTTAAAGGAGGCGGCGGGCAATGATCGTGGTATCAAATCGACTGCAAGTTGCGAAGGGACGCGAAAAGGAATTCGAAGAACGTTTCGAGGGACGGGCGCGCCTGGTAGAGAATATGCCGGGCTTCGTTCGTCTGGAGATTCTACGACCGATCAAAGGCGATTATTACATCGTGCTGACACACTGGCGCGATGAAGCGTCATTTCAGGCCTGGACGGAGAGCGCTGAATTCAAGGAAGCACATCGAAACCGCCCGCGCGCGGAGATTTTTTCCGGGCCGAACGTCTTCGAAATGCATGAGGTCATTCAGCATGCCGAAAGGACTTGAACGTGTCGGTTCGCTCCGGCCTAGTTGGCGGGTCAGACGAAATTATACAGGCGGGCGCAGTTGTCCCACAGGTACTTTCGTTTGCTCTGGTCGGAGAACGGCAATTGTAGAAAAGTTTCGATGGCGTGCGGGTATTTGACGTCGAGATGCGGGTAGTCCGTGGAAAAAACCATGTTGTCTTCCAGTCCATATT
>DATBEY010000451.1:0-5049 GCA_036558765.1 Binatia bacterium
GTCGCGGTGGGTAATAAACGTCCCGCCGAGCCTCGGAATGTAATCCCCCGTCTTCACCAGTATCTTCATGCCCGCCCTTTCGGCTCTCGCAGCGTGGGGAAAAGAAAGTAAAGCAGCGTCGATTGATTTATTGATCAGCGCGGCTACCCGGTCGGTCTCGGCGTTGAAGGTGATCACCTTGTAGTCCTTGCCCGGTTCCATTTTGAAAAACTTTCCGAGCACCACCACCGCCTCGGTGTAAGCGGCCTGCCCCGGCCTCTCAAGGCCTATGGTTTTTCCTTTCAACTCCTCCACTCGCTTGAACCCAGGTTGAGTGACGATTGCCCATTGAGAAACCAACGACTCGCCGACGATAAAAGCTAGCGGCGCTCCTTTGAGCATCGCCTCGGCGCCCCCGCCGGGAATCGGCACGAACTCGATTTCTTTAGCGATACCGGCCCTGACCAAAACGCCCGCGCCGGCTGAAATGAAGTCGGCGTTTAGCCCTTCCGCTTTCAACAGGCCCTTGTCCATGGCGATGTAGGAAGGGATGTGAAAGCCGCTGCCGCCGATGGTCTTGCCGATTTTGATCGATTGCGCGAATGCAGAATACGCTGACAATAGCAGGATTGGCGCCGTGGGAATTGCAACGAGCGCGACCAAAACCCACCGTCTTTGCACGAGATTGAGCAGATTCATGGAGTCCCCCCTTTTCACGAGACCGACGATAGGGAACCATATAATCCCGAGTGACCGACACAGGCAACCCCGCGCGCTGCTGTTTGACAGAGCGTCGGCTCCTGCTAAGGTGACGTGCTAACGATCGAGGAGGATTTGCCCCATGAATATACTGATCACTGGAGCGGGACTGATCGGCAGCAACGCCGCTCGCCACGCGGTCGATAACGGCCACAAAGTCGCGCTTTTCGATTTGTCGCCCAACCGCGATTACATCGACAAGATCGTCGGTCCAGATAAAGCTGGGATTGTCGCCGCCGATATGCGCGATTTACCGGCGCTGCTCTCGGCTCTGGAAAAATTCAACGTCGATACCATCGTTCATACCGCGGGCTTGATCGGCTCGCGCGTACAGGAAAATTCTTACACTGGCGCGACCAATAATATACTCGGTACGATCAACATCCTCGAAGCTGCGCGTCTGCGCAAACTACGGCGCGTGGTTTACGTCAGTACCTTCGGTGTTTATGATCGGAGCAAGATCACCCACAGCGTCATTCATGAAACCGATCCCATCGGCGGCCACAATCTTTACGCCACAACGAAAGTGTGCTCAGAACACCTGGTTCATGCCTACGCTAGCATGTACAACCTCGATACCGTAATCGTCCGGCCGGGCGGCGTATTTGGCCGCGGTTTTTACGTGGGCGGGTCGACGGTGGGCAAAGTGATGCGCGACTTGGCTTTGGCCATTATCAAAGGCGAGCCGATTAACATCGAGGCCAAAACGTATGGCCCCAATGAATATGTTTATGGCAAGGACGTCGGCATGGCGCTCTTTCTCGCCTGTCAGGTGCAAAGCCCAAAACAACGAATCTACAATGCCGGAACTGGAGTTGTGCACGGCCCGGAAGAGCTTGCCTCAGTGGTGCGAGAGTTGGCCTCCCGCAGTGAAGTAAAAGTCAGCGGTACGAGCGGTGGCGACAAAAATCGTAACCTCCCCATGGATATTAGCGTTTCGAAAGCCGAACTGGGCTACACGCCCAAATTTATGCTGAAAGATGCTCTTCGCGATTACATGGAGGATTTGTGGTCGGAGGAAAGGAGCCGATAGTCTAGGTACCGAAACGAAACCGGATCATGTAGTACAATGCCGCAAGCCCATCTTTCCACGTAATCTTTTTACCTTCTTGATAGGTGCGCCCGTAGTATGAGATCGGTACCTCGTAAAAGCGGCAGCCCTTCTTCGCCAATTTCACCGTGATCTCCGGCTCGAAGCCGAATCGTTTCGACTCGAGTTTGATGCCCTTCAATACGTCGGCGCGAAAGACTTTGTAGCCGACTTCCATGTCGGAGAGATTTAAATTCGTGAGCATATTGGAAAGCAAGGTCAGCATCCGGTTGCCCATGGAGTGCCAGAAAAAATGCACGCGGTGCGCGCCGCCGCCAGCGAAGCGCGTGCCGTAAACGACGTCGGCCACTCCTTCCTGGATCGGCTGCAATAAGCTTGGATAATCCTTCGGATCGTATTCCAGATCGGCGTCTTGGATCATCACCACGTCGCCGGTCACGTGCTCCAGCGCGGTCTTCAACGCCGCGCCTTTGCCTTCGTTCTGCGGCTGAAAAAAAATCCTGATCTCATTGAGTGTGTCGCACGCGCGGCGGTTTTCTTCCTGCAGTCGCGTCAAGATCTCTCGGCTCCGATCCTTCGAGCCGTCATCGACGAGAATGATTTCCTTGGGCACCGCCACGGCGCAAACGCGCCGGACGATCTCGTCCAACGTCCGCTCTTCGTTGTACACGGGCATCAGGACGGAAAGCTTCACTGTTCAAATTCGCGTTTTTTTAGTTCCCGGACGAAGGCGGAAAGCTTGGGATCGGCGTTCACCGCATCATTGATTTTGGCTTGAAAATCCGCAGCTGCGCGTTCCAAGGGACTGGTATCGACTCGCAGGCCAAGCCATTGATTTAAGCGCAGGAGCAGCGCCAGAGTTCCTCTGGGGTTAGGCGAAACGGACAGATAGTGAGGCAACGACGCCCAGAGACTCACGTGCGGCATGCCGGCCGCACGGCAAGCGTCTGCCAACACACCCACAATACCCGTCGGGCCCTGATACCGAGACGGTACCAGATCGAGCTGTTCCATTAACTGCGGATCGGTGGAAAATCCCGTAAGGGGCACCGGACGCGTATACAAGACCTCGTCGAGATAAGCTCCCAGCGTAATCACCATCTCCGCCTGGCATTCCCGCGCGAATCGCAGCATGGTTTCGGTAAACGTTCGCCAGCGAAGATGCGGCTCGGCGCCAATCCCGAGCACGAAATCCTTGTCGATGCCCATGCCGGCGCCATGATAAAAATCATAAGACGGCCAATGAATTTCCCGTACTTTGTTATCGTTCAGGCGCACCACCGGACGTTGCCGGTAGAAATCATAAAAATCTTCCGGATCGATGCGCGCGAACTTAGTGCTCAGCAGTTGATCGATGAGATAACGAACGGCCGTCGAAGCAGAGGCGCCCGCATCACTCCAACCGGCAAACGACAAAACCAGCACGGGATTGCGCAACGTCGGTCGGCTATCAAAGCTCAAAGCTTCCATAGTCGAATAATCTAACACAACTAATCGGTTTCTCTCCAGGGCAAAACGATGAAATCGCGGCCCGCAGGGTATTTAGGCAGCCGTCGTTATATTTCAGCCAACGAACAGCGTGAATTTCGCACCGTTTAGATTGGTCAGCGGTTTTGGCGCAAGCAGACAGCGGTCAGGAGAAAGTACCCGCTGGGCAATTTCCCAATTAACGGGAGGTAATGGGGTGAGTTGCTGGATTTCATCGAGGCTAAAATAGGCCGCATGATCGACCTCACGCCCGTCGGCGATCGGCTCGCCGCGAACGGGTCTCAAAAGCAGAATGACGTACATGCCGTTGCCGCTCTCCGGGTCATAGCGGCTTCGGAGCCCGAGTACCGCTTCGACTTCGCTGACAACACCGGCCTCTTCCTCGACTTCGCGTACCACCGCCTGCTCGATTGTTTCATCGGGCTCGATGAAGCCGCCGGGCAGCTGCCAGTTGCCGCGGCCATGCCGCGATGCGCGCCGGACTAACAATAATTGATGGTCGCGCACGACGGCCCCTCCGACACCAATGTTGTAGCCTTTGTTATAGCGCTCAGGTATTGCCACGAATAAACTCGATGCTAGGGAGTGACGAAGCTAACATAAAGAGGCTCGCCGTATATGTAACCCGCCATCTGTCTAACAGCGCTTATAAGGCGATGAGCTTCGGGAAGCAAGAATGACGAACGAACCACGAGGAAAACGCCGCAATGTAGGGGCGGCCGGCGGTCGCCCCTACACCGGGTGAACTAATCGTGACGGTAGTCCGTGCGCCAGCGATCTCGGTCGGACAGTCGGCCCCCGTTCCACCAGCCGTTGTTACCTCTGCTCGACCACCCAGAGTTGTCATACCGGTCAGAGTTGCCGTAGCGGTAACGGTCAGCGCGATAGCCGTCATAGCGACCGAATTGCCGGCGGTCCTGAGCGACTTCTCTCAGATCGTCGCGAATCTCCGCTCGTTTCCGATATATGTCGTCACGGCTAGCGCCGCTGCGGTATAGTTGCGACAGATCACGGCGGTCGCGCTCCAATTCGTTATGATCCTTTTTGAGCTCGCGCCGGGCTGCCTCATCGAGTTTCTTCTGGCGATTGCGCGAATTGGCGTCTGCAATATTGGGCACGCCAAACGCGAGCAGTGATACGATCCCGGCCGCTAACAAGGTTAAACATCTTTTTTTCATGGGAACCCTCCTTGTGCCATTAGACTTGCCAGAGTGGGTTACGTTAACAGGTCCCCATTTGGTCTATAGGATGGGTCGAAAATGAGCTTAAATTATGGAAATTAAAGCCGTGCAACCGCTGGTTCAATCCGTCCAAGCCGGCGGGTTCGAATCAGCAATAATAAATCTTAAGGTGCTGGATTTTTAAAATGTCCGGAGATAGTTTGACTGCCATTGCTGCGATTTGTTCAGGAGCCATCCGTGACTGCTAATCCAGCCTATGATCCAACCGATTCCCGGTATTATGATCAAAAGGATCTTCGCACAGAAGCTGAACGCGTGTTTAGTCTCTGCGCCGACTGCCGCTTGTGTGTAAAATTTTGTGGCAGCTTTCCCAAGCTTTTCGATGCCATCGATGACTACTGCACGGAAGGTAAATACGCTGAAGTCGATACCAAAAAATTAAAGCAGCAGGACGTCGATACGGTTGTCGATCTCTGTTTTCAGTGTAAGCTTTGCTACATCAAATGCCCCTATACGCCGGGTGATCACGAGTGGGCCATCGATTTTCCCCGGTTGATTGCCAGAGCCAAAGCCCAACAGGTGAAGAAACGC
>DATBEY010000452.1:0-7169 GCA_036558765.1 Binatia bacterium
CCTTCAGCCCGATCTAAGCCCAGGCTCTGAGCAAGTTCCGGGGTCACGGGCTGTACCGCCAATCCCAGATCACCCTCTTGCCCGGTAGCAGCGACTTCGGTGTCTTTCATCTCGCCCACCGTGATCGGAAGCGTCATCTCCTTGCCGTCCCTCAACACCTTGATAGACGCGCTCGTTCCGGGTGCGACACGCGCCACCAGGTTCGGTAGCTCCGCGGAGTCCCTGACTTCTTTGGAATTGAACTCCGTGATGATGTCGCCGGTTTTAATTCCTGCACGTTCCGCCGGGCTGCCGCGTACGACATCCGACACCAGCGCTCCTTTCTGTTGTTTCAGACCGAGAGAATCGGCGATTTCCGGAGTGATTTTTTGCACCGTCGTGCCGAGATAACCACGTACGACCCTACCTTTGTCTTTGAGCTGCGGCAAAAGTTCCTTGATCGAATTGGTCGGTATCGCAAAACCGATTCCGATGTTTCCACCCGACTGACTGTAAATCGCCGTGGTGATACCGACAACCTCGCCCCGTAAGTTGATCAACGGACCGCCCGAGTTTCCCGGGTTAATCGATGCATCGGTTTGGATAAAATTGTCATAGGGACCCGCGCCAATCTGCCGTCCCTTGGCACTCACGATTCCTGAAGTCACCGTGTGATCCAGACCAAACGGATTACCAATCGCCATTACCCATTCACCAACTTCCAGGCGATCGGAATCACCGAGCATTACGGCAGGCAAGTCTTGCCCAGCATCGATTTTTATCACGGCGATATCCGTCTTTTGATCCTTGCCGATGACTTTTGCATCGTAGCTTTTCCCGTCCGATAGGGTGACGGAAATTTTTTGCGCGCCATCGACAACATGATAATTGGTCAAGATCGTCCCGTTATGATCTATGATGAACCCCGATCCGAGCCCCATTTGCCGCTGCGGCCCGCGTGGCATGCGCCCGCCGAAAAATCTTTGCCAAAATTGGCTCATTGGATCGTCGCTATCGAACGGCGACGGCGCGTCCGCCGCGGCTTTGCGCATCTGAGTCGTTGAGACATTCACTACAGATGGACCGACTCTTTTGGCCAGGGTGGCGAAATCCGGCAGACTTTGAGATACAGCCGGAGCCGGAGCATTGGCGACCGCCGCCATGCGGCCGATCGCCTGCGAATGATCGATTGCGCTGCTGATCCTTACGCCGGCCAGCAGACACAATAGACTGCCGAGAACCAGCGATGAAATTGCAATGCTTTTTTGTTGAGTAAGCTTACTGAACATCCTTTGAACCTCCGCTCGATTAGACGCAACGTCGTGGGGTCCGGTTCACATCAGCTCAGCCCGACGGCGCCATCCAACCGACTTAACCAACCAGTAATTTCCTGGTTTCCTTTTTGCCTCGGCCGCTAAGCACTGCCTCTTTCCAGCGCATGAGTCCTTGCCTCATGTATGCCGGATCGTAGCCGAGCGCCTCGCAAACATTCTCGAAGGAGAATGGATAGTTGCGATCTTCATTGACGATCCATTCTTCGGCATCTGAATGCATTAAACGCTTGCGCTTGCACGTCGCTGTAACATTATCCTGAAAACAAACCACCGCATCTTGCAGAACTGCGAGCATCAGAACGCGCTCCGGTTCCAGATGAAAGCGCCGACGGTACGTCGATTGGTATTGGCTCTCGACCAGTATGTCCGGTTGAAAAACGGCGAGTGCCCGTTCTTCCATAGGCGCCCTCGGCTGCCCGACTCCATTAAGCCAAAACGGTGACCGGCCACGCTGATGGTTTTGGCGCCCATTGACTGTTTTTTTGGCAATCATGACTACCTCCGAAGAAATTAGACAGCGGTTTGGCCCGGATGGTTCCAAGTTTTCCGCGTCAAAGCGTCACTGAATGACTGAATTCCCCAGAGGCTGCCTGTGGCGCCAAAGGGGCCGACGTAAACTCAACGCCTGAACTGGCTGGGAACGGCTTAGATCAGCAGGACAGAATCGAGAAGGTGACGGGGAATTTTCGACGCATATGGATTAACGTGGATTAGGCCATCCTCGCGGATGGTGCGAGGCAGGCTCTGTGGTCTGCTGGCTTGAACCACATGGATACTCACCGCCGGCGCATCGCAAGTTTCGCAATCCAAACCCGTCCGCACGGCGCTGCCGCTTGGGTGCGACAGCACGTGCGAAAATTTCCCTCCTCCAAAAAAGAGAATATCTCGCTGAGGGGCAAGCGTGTCGTGGGCAAAAGTGAGCGCGACGCCACCGAGTGTGACTACGAAAAGTAAGCCAACAACCGCCAGAGTCTTCCGCAGGCGTCTGCTCATATCGGTGTGAATCACGCTAGCACCCGTATGCACAAAGTCAACCCGCGAATGACCACAATAAACCGACAATTCGGAGTCTTAATGGATTGCTGTGGCACTGATGCCGGTTGACGGCCCGCACCAAGATGGTAGATTAATTCCCCGTGCCTTTAGCCAGTATTGAAGAAGCCGTCGATGAAATCCGACGTGGCGGAATGGTCATTCTCATGGATGACAAAGACCGCGAGAACGAAGGCGATCTTTGCATGGCGGCCGAGAAAGTCACTCCCGAAGCGATCAATTTCATGGCGACGCACGGGCGCGGTTTGATCTGCCTTCCGCTCACTGAGGAGCGGGTAAGACATCTCGGCATTGCCATGATGGTTTCCGATAACACTTCGCCATTTGGTACTGCATTTACAGTTTCGGTCGATGCCGCAGTCGGAATTACCACCGGGATTTCCGCTGGCGATCGCGCGAAAACCATTCTCGACGCCATCGACGATGCCGCCAAGCCTCAGGATTTGGTCACGCCCGGCCATATATTTCCGCTCCGGGCGCGCAACGGCGGCGTGCTCGTGCGCGCCGGGCAAACCGAAGGTTCAGTCGACCTCGCGCGCTTGGCAGGACTCAAACCGGCCGGAGTAATTTGCGAAATCATGAAAGACGACGGCACCATGGCCCGCCAGCCCGATCTCATGCGCTTCGCGAAAAGGCACAAACTGAAGGTGGTAACTATTGCTGATCTGATCCAATATCGGCTGAATTATGATTTGTTGGTTTACAAAGCTGCATCCGCGCCGCTGCCGACCCGCGTTGGCGGTCTCTTTCAGGCGATCGTCTATAATACCTTAGTGGACCAAAGCGAACATCTCGCCCTGATCAAAGGTGAGATCTCGCCGCGCGAGGAAACTTTGGTCCGAGTGCACACCAAATACGTTCCGGGGGATGTTTTCGGCTTTGAATTGCTCAATACCAATGCGGTCATCCAACACTCGATGGAGATCATCGCCAAGGAAGGACGCGGCGTCATTCTGTATCTTCAACCGCAGCGCAAAGGTTTGCGTCCGGCGATGGTGGCTTATCCCAAACTCGAAGGCAAGCAGCAAAAGGAAATGAACCGCTCGTTCGTCTATCAGGCCGATTTCAAAGAATACGGCATCGGCGCACAAATTTTGCGGGATTTGGGTGTGCGCAAAATGCGCTTACTCAGCAACAACAAAAAGCACTTGGTGGGATTGCGCGGTTACGGCCTGGAAATCTCCGCCCTCGAGCCGATCCGGGACAATGTCGTGCGGGAGACGCCCAAACCCAAGAAAACCAAGCTGCGCCATGCCTGAGGATTAATCTATGCCGATTTTTGAGTACACCTGCCGCCGCTGTGACCACCGGTTCGAAGCCATCGTGCTTTCGCCGAATGAAAGAATCAACTGCCCGAATTGCGCTAGCGTATCCGTGGAAAAGCAGTTGTCTGTGTTTAGCTCGCCCGGGTCAACCAAAGAATCAACTCCGTCGAGCGGTGGCTGCGGATGTACACCACAGACGTGTGGCTGTCGCTAAGATTCTTGCGGCGGGCGGAGATAATCAGCCAAATCGACTCGAATCCGTTTCAGTGCTTCACCCAGATTGGCGAAAACTCGTTCTTCCACCAGTTGCCCGTTGACCCAATAATCTAACGATGGCGCATCGGTAAAATTGATATCGACGAAACGTGCACCGATCGGCTCGCCCGTGATGATGACTCTGACCGAAAACCCGGCGTCCACCACTACGCCGCGCGCGCCGGGGGGCAACGGCAAACCGCTTTTTATCTTGGTTAATTTTTCTGCCGGGTAAGAACCGATTTCCAAAGAGTAGTATCCCCACTCACCGGGGCCAACGGCAAGACCGTTCAAGATTTTGCTGTTGATATCAACGAGATTTTTCGCCGCCTGGTCCTGGTTGTAATTCTTGAGCAGATCGTAGGCCCATTTTTCGATGATTCCCTTGACCGGTGCCGCTGCCGGCTTTTCCCGTTCTTTGACCGGACCGCGATCAATCCACCATTTTGTTTCTTCAAAGGCTTGGGTTTTTTCGTCAGCCATAAGCGGCTAAATGGCAACTCAGATCTTAAATTCCTCGAGAGTGCTCTTCGCAAACAGCGATTCGACCTCGAAGCGTTTGCTGATCAGTCCTTGCTCGTAGGTATACTGGATCAAGGTCTCCAGTGTGTGGCGATTGGGTTCCAGACCATAGGCCCACGGATCGTCTCCGAGAATCTCTCTTTCCTTCTCCATCTCATCGATGGACCAGGCCAGCATGTACTTGAGAGCAGAGAACTCGTACATCGCCTCCTTGCAGAGCCGCTTGGATTCGTCGAAGGCTTTGAAAAGGCTCTGAGCGATCCACGGCTGCTTTTCGTAAACTTCCTCGCGTATCACCATAGTGTGCATGATCGGAAAAATTTTCGTCCGCTGAAAATATTCCTGCTCCACCTCGCGAAAATTGGGAATCAACCGGCGCACCTTCGGATGGCGCCGCACAAACGGCGACGGCATATGCGCTGAAATCATTGCGTCAATCTCGCCGCGCTCGAGCATTCCTGAAAGCGTTTTGTCAGCCGGAATGGCTTGAATATCGATATTGGGTGGCAGGTTGTGCCTGACCTTATCCTGCCGGCCGGGATGCTCTTCGCCGCCCGTGAACCATTTCATTTTTTCCGGTGCCACGCCGTATTCATGTTGCAGGATACCGCGCGCCCATGTGGCCATGGTGATCTGATATTCGGGAACCCCGACGCGTTTGCCCGACATATCCGCCGGTTTCTGAATCCCGGAATCGGTATTGATGTAAATGCAGGAGTGCCGAAAGGTCTTCGAAGGAAACACCGGAATACCGATGAGCCGCGGCGCGCCCTTGTCGCGCGCCATCAAAAACGAGCCCGTGGACATCTCTGCCACATCGAATTCACCATAGCGCAGCATGCGCCAAAAAGTCTCCTCGACCCGGAGCGGCAGATAGGTGAGGTCCACGCCCTCGACTTCAACACGACCGTCCTGCAACGCCCGCGTGCGGTCGTAATCCCAGCAAGCCAAGGTTAAACGGGTCTTTGCCATGATCTGCTCCTGCTTTCACGTGATGCGAGCTGCTGCGCTCAGGTTTGAACGCTGGCCAGAAATCGCGCCGCACTGATGACGAATTGTTCCTGCTCGTTCTGCAACACCACCGCGGCCTCGCCGGAGGCGAGCGTCGTTCGCCGTTGGACCTTATACGTCTTTCCACGAAACGAGACGGACGTGCCGGGTTGGAAATTTTTCAGAGCTTCGTGATCGCCTTGCGGATCGATTCTTTCCATCCGATGAATTCATAACATATTGTGCGCGAAATCTTAAACCAGCTTAAATTGACTTCGGCGTAACCCAAGATTAAAGTCAGCCCGATAGCATCTTCGAGTTATGCGTATTGCAGTGATAGGCACAGGCGCCGTGGGCGGTTATTTCGGCGCCAAGCTCGCCGCAGCGGGACACGACCTCGTATTTATCGCCCGGGGCAAACATCTCGAAGCGTTGCAAGCAGCAGGTCTACGCATTCTGAGTCCGAACGGCGACCTGCATATTCAGAAAGCGGAATTTGTCGCTGGCGCCGCACAAGCCGGAGTCGTCGATCTGATCCTATTTTGCGTCAAGTCTTACGACACCCAAGCGGCCGCCGAATCCCTTGGACCCCTGCTCGCAGAGAGCACAACCATTCTCTCCTTACAAAACGGCATCGATAATCCGCAAAAAATCGCAACTGTGTGGCGCGACCACCGAATTTATCCCGGAGTGGTTTACATCGGCGCGGAAATTTCTTCGCCGGGAGTAATTCGCCACTCGAGCGGCGGAAAAATTGTTTTTGGGGCCGCGGATGGCCAAGCGGATGAATCGGCTCTCCGCATCGAGCAACTGCTCTCGGAAGCCGGCATTGCATGTCAACTCAGCGGCAAAATTCACGAGGTGCAATGGAGTAAGCTCCTTTGGAATGCTTCCTTTTGCGCGATCAGCTGCTTGGCGCAGGCGGATGTTAAACAGATCGTCGATTCTGCACCGCTCACCCGGCTGGCGCTCGATTGCATGACCGAAGTTCGATGCGCCGCGCAGCTCCGCGGCGTGACCTTGCCTAGGACATGGTGCGATCAGACGATCGAATTCTCCCGCGGCCTCGGTGCTTTCAAACCTTCGATGTTGCAAGATCTGGAAGCCGGAAAACGGCTGGAATACGAAGCCTTTAATGGTATGGTCGTGCAGCTTCTGCAAGGGGCCGGCAAAGCCGCGCCGATCAATCGAGCCTTTCACTCCCTGCTTCAACATCTGGACAGACGCTCTCGCGAAAGCAAAAACACTACATGAAGAAATTTTTTCGCCCACTTTTTTCGGTCACGTTATTGTTCGTAATCGTGATCACCGCGGCAATCTTTCACAATACCGCAACGGCGCAAACGGATAACAAAGAACTCGTCGCCAAAGGCCAGTATATTTTCGCTTTGGCGGGCGGCTGTGCTTGCCACACGGTTCCTAAGGGACCGCTCAACGCAGGCGGCCGCGAGTTCCCGATTCCAACCGGAGCCGTTTACAGCACCAATATCACCTCGGACAAGGAAACCGGACTCGGAGGATGGAGCGACCAACAGATCCTTGACGCGCTGACCAAAGGCATGAGTCGCGACGGCAGCCGAATCTTGCCGGTGATGCCCTATGAGAAGTATTCCGGCATGGCGCAGCAGGACTTGAAATCCCTGATCGCTTACTTGCGCACTATCAAACCAATCAAGAAGCCGACCCCGCCACTCAAGACCTGGGCGCCGCTGATGCGCAGCGTCGGCACCCTCGTCTACCTCAAAGCATTTGGTCGTTTCAGTAGCTCGCC
>DATBEY010000453.1:0-5559 GCA_036558765.1 Binatia bacterium
TGCGGAATGAGCTTCGCATACATGTCCCCGTGTGAGCGCGGGACGAATCTGTCGGTTTCTCCCCAGATAATTTGCGTTGCAGATGAGATGCGATGCAGACGATTGCGCAGCGCGTAATTGTAAAAATAAGGCGGCTTGAACCCGATCCGCGAGCTGAAGCGCAACATTTGGTAGCGGCGCACTTCGTCTTCCAGTTCGCCTTTGCCGTCTGGAAACATATTCAAAGCATTACCCTCATCGGCGCTGGAAAATAACATCTCGCGCAAGGAGGCGTAGCTAGAGCCGAACTCCGGCTGCGCCATCATGAACACGTCCCCGATCAGCGCGCCTGGAACGAACAGGCCGGCAGCGCCGATCAACACGAGCCTCCGAACTTTTTCCGGATGACGCACCGCTAGCTCAGCGGCTATCCAGCCGCCGACGCACGTTCCGATCAGATCAAACGTTCTCAAATCGAGCGCATCGAGGACTTCCAAATAGTGAAACACCACGTCCTCGATCGTATCGATATCTTTGTTTTCGTCGGTGCGCCCGCAGCCAGGGTGCGCGGGAGCGATCAAACGCGCCTGCTGCGCAAGTTTTTCGTGGAACGGCAGCCAATTATCTTTCACCGAATGGACATCGGCAAATCCGTGCAGGTAGAGCAGCGGGGCCCCATCGCCGCTTTCAAGAATGTGAACTTGACGACCACAAACGTCAATGATGGCGCTGCTCAATGCATTCCCTCCGCGGCCGGGGATACGAAATGGCGGTCGGGATATTCTTCGCTGAATTGTTTCGCTGAGGCGTGGCGCAGCGCAGGCGCGACTTGTTCGGCAAAAAGTTTCATGCTCTTGCGGGCAAGGTGATCGGGCATGTTGCCGAGTTGGAACTGAATCAATAGATTGCCCACTTTGGCCTTTGCAATCAAGTTTTGAATACGGCGGGTGACGGTTTCGGCGCTGCCAACGATGATTGACTGAGAGGCCTCGAGCTCGTCCCAGTTCTCGACATCGCCCAAAAGCTTTCGCCCGGGGGTATAGCCCTTCAGATATTCCCTCCAGGCGGCGGCAGGAATGTACGGCACGCCCGGGCCATAGGTGAGCTGACGTCCCTCTCGGCGCAGATGTCCCTTGAGACAATTTTTCAAAAAATACCAAACTCCTTCTTCACACTCCTCGCGTGCCTGCCGATCGGTCTCGGCAACATAGGTCGACATCAAAATGCCAAAGCGAAACGGATGATACGTGTCGCCGTGTTTTGCCAACACCGCCGCAAATTCCTGTTGCGCCCGATGGGTTTCGCCGCCATGGCTGCGTGAGGAAAGAAAATAGCAATAACCGCGTTTGGCGACTTCGGTCATCGTCGAAGGGCTGCGTGATCCAGGAATCCAAACCGGCGGAAATGGTTTTTGCAGGGGCTTGGGCCACAGATTGACATAACGCAATGGAAAATATCGACCTTCGTGCGCAAACGGTCCGTCTTCGGTCCACGAGCGAACGATCAAGTCTGCAGCTTCCCAAAACTTTTCACGGGTATTGGCAGACGGTACGTCGTAATTGAAAGTCTCCGGACCGCCGCCGGGTGCAAAACCCGCGATCAACCTACCGTTGCTCATTTGATCGAGCATTGCGTACTCCTCCGCAACTCGCATCGGATTCAGGTGCAACGGCAAAAGATTTCCGAGAATAATGATTTTTCCGCGCGAGGTATTCTGTGTCAGGGCGGCCGCAATCAGATTCGGCGAAGGCATCAAGCCGTAGATATTCTGATGGTGCTCGTTCAAGACCATACCGTCAAAACCAAGCTGGTCGGCATAGACAAGCTGATCGATATACTCTTGGTAAAGTCCACGGGATCTCTCATCGTCCCACAAACGATTGGGCACGGTCACCCAACCGCTGGACTCTTTCTCGTCGAAATCTTTGGCGAGATATGGATAGGCCATGAAATGCCAGCAAAAAAGTTGCACGGGATTCATCATTTTACCTCGGCCTCGAAACGTGCTGCGATTCGGTTTAAAGATATAGCTTTAACGTCTGCCTCAACGCAACCGCAGGAAAAATGGGTGGAGCAGGCAATGTGTGGTCCTATTAACAGCGTCGAGTAAGATTTGCATCAGCCTATGGAAATGCACGTGAAAAACTTCGGCAAACGCGTCGGCCTGATTTGCTGTTTGCTTGCCGTCATCGCGTGCGGCAGCGGGGCGGAAGTGGATTTTGCCCGCTCGCTCGCGGTGAAAGCTCCCGCGGATGTGGTGCTGCGTGGCGGCAAAATAATCACAGTGGATGGCGATTTTTCGATCCGCGAAGCTGTGGCGATTCGCGACCGGCACTTTATTACGGTGGGCAACGATCGGGATATGCGGCCACTGATTGGGCCGCAAACTCGGGTCATCGAGCTCGCCGGCCGAACGGTGATTCCCGGACTCGTCGATGGGCATATTTATGCGACCATCGCGGGTTTGAGCTGGGACGCGGAAATTCATTGGGAGCGGGCGCATTCCCTTGTCGAGGCGATGAAGCAGGTTGCTGCGGCCGCGGCGTCGAAGCCAGCAGGCAATTGGATCGTTGTCGCCGGCGGTTGGGCGCCGACGCAATTTGCCGAGCGACGTTTTCCGTCGCGCGCTGAGCTTGATCAGGTGGCCCCCGATCATCCGGTGTATATTCAATATTTGCGTGAAGGCGCGTTGCTCAATAGCGCGGCGCTGCGCGCCGCCGGAATTCAACCAGGAACTGCGGATCCGCCGGGCGGAAAATTTGACCGCGATCCGGCAACCGGAGAGCTGACGGGATGGGTGAAGGGTGTGCCAGCCTGGAAGTATGTTTACGATCAAATTCCCCGGCTTTCTCTCGATCAAATGCGGCAAAGCTTAAAAAATTGTTTTTTTGAGTTAAGTCGCTTGGGAGTTACATCGATCACCGACTTCGAAACATCGGAAGTGAACTTTGCGCATCGCCGTCTGCTGGCTGACATGGCGCGCACTGGCGAGTTGCCGCTGCGGATCAACTTTTACCTTGTGCCTGAAGGTTCAGTTGAGCTGGATTATTTCCAGAGCGCTATGGACGAAATCAAAGGTCTACTGCAAAACGACACCTTTCATTTCGTCGGTTTCGAGACATCCGGGTTTTCTCCGAGCGACGCCGGTGCGAGCCCGACTTCATCGGATGCGTCTCTGATCAGGACGGAACACGAGGAGAAGCTCCGGAAAATGGCGCGGTTTCTCGTAGAAGCAAAATACCACTTCCAGGTGGATGCCAGTGGTGATGCAGCGGTGGATCGTTGGCTCGATATTCTGGAGCAGATAAACGCCTCGATGCCGCTGGCCCAGCGCCGGATCGGTTTCGTGGGCCTGGAAAACGCGACGCCGGAGATCCTCGCGAGAATTAAAAAGTTGTCAGGTGGAATCATCGTGCACGATGGTTTGGTTTTAACCGGTGAGCGCTATGCTGAGCAGTCGGGAATGGACAAGGCACGGCGTGCGCCGTCGTTGCGGAGCATTGTAGACTCAGGTATTCCGCTGGGCGCTGGCACATACGCTTTTCAATCCGGCGAATTCTCGCCGATGTTATCGCTGTGGTGGCTCATTACCGATAAGACGATGGCCGGCTCGGCGCTGCGCGCGCCATCGGCGAATCTCACGCGTCCGGAGGCGCTGCGGGCACACACCATCGGCAATGCTTGGTTCACCTTCGAAGAAGGACGCAAAGGTTCGATCGAAGTCGGTAAGCTAGCCGATTTAGCCGTGTTGAGCGGCGATTATCTGACGATTGCGGAGGATCAAATTCCGGCGCTCGAATCAATCCTAACAATTGTTGGTGGGCACGTGGTTTATGCGGCTGGTCCCTACGGACGGCTCGAGCGTAAGTAAGTCTATTTCTTTGTCGCAGCGCGAAGAAAACTATAGTCGACAACGTCCGATTCGCTGATCGGCTTGGTGATTTTCGCGAGGCTTTTTGCTTCATCAATGGCTGCCTGGAGCGTGGCGCCATCAACGAAACCATCCTGGGAAAGAGCCTCAATCAAATAGTTGTACGCTTCTTCCATGATTTCTTTCGAGTAACCGTATCTCTTTTGCGCAAATGCAATAAAACCGGCACGCTCCGTTTTCAAAGCTCGAGTGGCCCGTAAGAAGGCGCGCACCATGCGCTGCACTTGAGCGGGATTCTTTTGTATTTTTTCGAGGCTGGTGGCTAGACCCGTCAGCGGGCGCTGAAGAATTTTGCCGGCATAAACGAGCTCGTGATAACCTTCTTTCTTGAGCTGAATATTGAGTGGCACCGGCATATGCGTCGCTTGCACGGTGCCGGCGAGCAGCGCAGCATGACGCAGAGTATCACTGCCTAAGGTAATAATTGTCACGTCTTTTTCCGGGTCTAGCCCGAGGGAGCGCAATCCCACCCGGGCCGCAAGATCGCCGGTTGCGCCGAAGGAGCTTACGCCGACTTTTTTCCCCTTGAGCGCAGCTGCGTTGGGAATTTCCGGTCGGGACATTAAAGCGTGTAGCACGCGCGAGAAGTCGAAGGATAGATTTCTTACCGGCACGCCAATAATTGCGCCGCGGATGATCGTACCCGTGCTGTAGCTGTAATCAATATCGCCGGAAAGCAAAGCCTTAATGCCCAGATCGGCGCGAATGGACACATATACGAGGTCGATTCCCTCGTCGCGATAGAAGCCGCGTTCGATACCATACAGCAACGGTCCGATGGACAGTGCGGCGCGGGCCGAGTGGGCGACGATCACTTTTTCCTGCGCTTCTGCCGGCAAGACCAAGCAGATTAGCACGAGAGCAGCCAGGCCGAGTGGATAAGTTTTCATGACAGTCATGGTGCTTATCAAGATCAGTTAGGCGTTGCAAAGGCGGTAATCTTCTCGGCGGATCAAACATTCCGTCGAGAAACAATCGCTGTTAGAAATGCGCTCGTCCGAAAAAATTGGTCAGATTGAAACTGCCAATCGCTGTCGAAGAGATTCCTTCGCTGAGGTGTAGCTATTCAAAAAAAAGAGAGGCCAGACTTTTGGGAGTCTGGCCTCTTGCCACTGAACGTGACGGGCGACTCAGTGGCAGCCGCAATCCCGTGGGAGCTGTGAAGGAGGCAGCGCGGGAAGCGGCACACTAGTTCAGTTTGGAGTGTTCGGCAGGATGCAAAAACTTACTATTCCGGAGACGGCGCTGTAGATAAGTATCTTTAGGCCAATCCCAATTACGGCCAGGAAGTTCCTCGCCACTATAAGCGGCGCCGTTTACTTTGCTTTGTAAAAACACCAATTGCCAGTAACTCGGTTTTTCCACATCTGATTCTGTCGATTTCATTTCTGTTTCTCCTTCCTTCTCTTTTGTTAGACGAGCGAGACATTCGAACAGCATACCGTCTTCCTTTCCAAGTCCTCGGTTTTAAATTCGTTTCTGAATTGTTGCTCTGTCAATGGCCGGAAAAGCAGAAGGTATGCCGGTTCTGAGAAGGGCTTCGCCTCACCCTATGTCATCGATTGTCAGAAAGAATTCACGGACCCGCAGAGGCACGACGGACCGGGCTCACGGCGCCTTACCAGCGTTCGGTCAAAACTGCCAGGATC
>DATBEY010000454.1:0-3087 GCA_036558765.1 Binatia bacterium
GTTAGTGTCGAGTTCACGCAATCCGCCGGAACGACGATGATCCGGGCTCTCGATTCTGGCAGTTTGCAACTTGCGATTGTCGGCGGCGGCCAGGCGCTGAGCGCCTATTTGAAAGGCGTGGATGTTCGCATCATCAGCGGACTGGTGAACGCGATTCCTTTCCAACTTTGGGTCAAGCCGGAGATTTCCGGCGTCAAGGACCTGAAAGGAAAGTTGATCGCGAATACCCCGCCCGGTACTTCCCTGAATTTAGCCAATCAGGTCATGTTGACGCGAGCGTCGCTCGATCCTTCGAGAGATGTGAAGTTGGTCGCATTCGGAAGATTGGGCCTGGTCGCGCAGGCCCTGTTCACCGGAGTTGTCGATGCGGCGCTTTTATCGCCGCCGGAGACCATTGAGGCGAAAAGATCCGGGCTGCACATGATCCTGGACCTTGTGACAGCGCGTATCCCCTGCCCCTTTACTTCAGTCGTCACCACCCGCGCAATGCTCGAAAAAGAGCCTGGTTTGCTAGGGAGATCTCTTAAAGGAATTCTTCACGGCGTGAACCTTGCGCTCACTAATGCGGATCTGGCAAAGAAGACCATAAGTCGAACCATGCGGCTCAGCGATCCGGAAGCGATCGAGGAGGTTTATCAGCGAGTGACGATGGTCTATGAACGGTTCCCCGTCGTGTCAAAGGAGGCCGTCGATACGATTCTCAAGCTTGCGCCGGTGACGTCTAATCGTAACCCCTACGGCGTATTGGATATGAGTGTGCTCGAGCGCATCGATAAGGAAGGATTTGTGCGCTCGCTTTATTCGGCAAAATAACAATTTATTATTAGGAGGATATATGTCGGATATCCGAGGCGTCGGAAAAAAAATTACTTACAGCGAAGATAACCCGATCAGCGCCGAGGTCGATGCGCTGCGCAAAAGCCGCGACAACATTAAACGACCGCCCAAAGACGACGAGGAGCGCGAACGTTTGGCCCGCTGGCTAGCTCATCGCGGTCGTGACGAGCTCGAAGTCACTGTCGGCACGGCGTGTTACGCCATGGCGCACTTCGAAATGGATTGCGAATGGCGTTATTTTCTCGCCGAGCACGCCGGCACCGAAGCCGGCCACGGCTGGGGTTACATTCGCCAGGCCAATGCCATCGACCCAAGCCGCGATCACTCGAAACCCGACCCTGAGTTTGAGCGCAAGTACGGGCTTACTCCGCGCATCGAGCACCATCAGATCATGAAGCGCGATTTTTTGAGTTATATTTTTTCCGGCAATTTATGGCCCTACGGCCACGTGACCGCAGCGAGCATCCAGAGCATCCAGATAACCACGCCGAAGCTGCTCGATTTCGAAGAGCGGGTTGTTCATGCCGAAGAGCGTAGCCATCACGACGCGATTTTACAAAAGATTCACGACTACGTATGGGAGCTGATCGCCGAATATGGCGAAGCACCGATTCGCCGCCGCATCGCCGCAATCGATGCACAAGCTTTGAACAGCCGGCCGCGTACGGTTTTCGATCCGCCGCGACGCGAGTTTCTGCGCAAGTACTTCAATGTTCCGGTGGAAAACGTGCGGAAGTTTCCTGCGTGGCGGGAATATTTGTACCTCAATGTGCTCGGTTTCCCGCCGGAGCCGGTTTATATCGAGAACTGGCCGGCGGAAATTCCGCAACCCAAAGCCGCGTAGGCATTTTAATTCTAGTTTTTCGATTTTACTGCAGCGCTGAGCTTGACGCCTTATACTTGTGGGAAAACGTCTTTGGCCATCCACTCCATGCGCTCGAGAGTTTCTGCGATGGTCGGGCGGCGCACGTCGAAGATCATCGTGTCGACGCCCACGCCGCGATACTCCCGGATATCAGCTGCCACTTCTTCGGCGCTGCCGATAAAACGGCGGCGCTTGCCCGGAGTGATTTGCTTTTCGCGATCGAACAATGAGCCTTTCAGCGCGACGCGGATTTTTTTTGTATCGCGGCCGGCTTTTTCGGCGTACTCCCGCAGCATCGACATGTCTGCCGCTATATCTTGCGGCTCCAGAGGAATCGTGGGCACGCCGCCGATCGGGTGCCAGCCATCCCCAAGTCGCGCTGCGCGCCGAATCGCTTGTTTGCTGTGCCCACCGATCCAGATCGGGATCGTGGGCTTCTGCACAGGTTTCGGCAAAAAAACGATGTCAGAAAAACGGCAGTATTTGCCGTCGAAGGACGGGTTCTCGCTTGTCCACAGCTCTCTGAAAGCCGCGATATACTCGTCGGTGACTTTGCCCCTTTCGCTGAAGGGTTCGGTGCGTATGTTTTCGAACTCTTCCTTCATCCAGCCTACTCCGGCACCGACGATCACCCGACCGCCGGAGAGAACATCGAGACTTGCGAGCATTTTTGCCGTCACGATCGGGTTACGATAGGGCAAAATCATCACGCTGGTCACGAAGCGAATCCGCTGTGTTGCGCCCATGAGATAACCCATGGTCGTCAGAGTCTCGAGGTGGTAACCGGTGCCGGGATATTTGCCGTCGACGGTGTAAGGATAAGGAACCGATATGTCCTTCGGGACGATCACATGATCAGCGACGGTCAAGCAATAAAAGCCGAGAGCTTCGGCCTGCCGCGCGAACCTAACGAGATCTTCGGGTTTGACGGTTGCCGATGAGGCGGGCAAGTGCAGTCCAAAATCCACGGTTGATCTACCGATTTGTGGCGTCGTACCCTTGTCGATTCTTTAAAAAACAGTCGTTGCTTCGGTTCGTTTGAAATAGACTGGATTGCCATCTCGAACGAACCAAGACAGATTTCTTAAGTGACGCTGAGCCAAGCTCATGCGCAAAAAAGATTTCTCCTTCCGGTCGAAATGACAATTAAATTAATAAGGTTGCTGGACCGCGCCCGAAGAAGTCTCCTCGCCTTCGTCTATCCAACCGCGCTCACCTGAACCTCATCCAAAGCGATCCGATTGCCAACCGAAATCACTCCGTCGCTCAGGATTGCGGCTTTCAACCCGCTGCGATGGTGCAGCGCCTTGAAGATCCCCGGGAGCTTCGAGACCTGTACCAGATGACCGCACGGCTCAAACAGACGGATGCCGCGCATCCGGACG
>DATBEY010000455.1:0-3475 GCA_036558765.1 Binatia bacterium
CTTGTCGCCAACCTGAACACGTCCCTTTTTCACTTTGCCCCGATGCGCAATTAGCTGAGGCGTCGGATGCTGCGTATCGAAAACTTCAATGACATCGCCTCTGGCCGTCGTAATTGTGCCCCGGTCGCCGACCTGACCGCCGGATTCTCCGTAGAAAGGAGTTTCGGCGGTGAATAGATCAAATTCCTCGCCCTCAATGGCTTCGGGTTTGCCGATACCGCCGCCGTAAATCGCAAGCACAGCGGATTCGGCTTGAAGACGGTCGTAACCGACAAAGCACGTATTAGCCGTCCCACGATTTACCTGCACTTGCACAGCGTCGCTCATTGCGATCTGGTCATAAATGTTAAGTGTGATCGCGCGCGCTTCGCGGCCACGGTTGCGCTGCTCACTCATAGCGATTTCCCATGCCGCTTCAGTTTCATCCGTGACTCGCCATCCTGCATCCTCAAAGATTTCTTGAGCAAGATCCCGGGGAAATCCGTAAGTATCGTACAGGGTGAAAAGAAAACCGCCGTCGACTGTTAAAGGACTTTGAGTCTCAGACTGCGCCTTAGCTTCATGTGCTTGTAGGTAGTCTTGTATGATTAGGGTTCCCTTTTCTAACGTCTCAACGAATCTTTCTTCTTCCGTGCGGATGACTTCACGAATACGTTGCTCTTCAGCTCGAACGTCTGGGTAGGCATCGCCCATTACTTCCGCAACAGTTTTTGTGACTTCATGTAGGAAGGGTTCTTTGAGGTCGAGCAGCCGGCCGTGCCGGGCGGCACGGCGCAGCAGACGGCGCAGCACGTAGCCGCGCCCTTCGTTGCTCGGCATAACGCCGTCGGCGATCAAAAAACTAACGGCACGCGCGTGATCATCAATCACTCGAAAAGAAATGTCAGCCTGAGGATCGACACCGTATTTTTTCCCGGCGATGCGCTCTGTGGTCTTCGTGAGTGCACGCATATAGTCGATATCGTAATTGGAAAGAACGTTCTGCAAGACGGCGGTGATGCGCTCAAGGCCCATGCCCGTGTCGACGTGCTTCGAGGGCAGTTCTTCCAAATCGCGGTTTTCCTTGCGGTTGTACTGGATAAAAACCAAATTCCAGAGCTCGATATAACGCGCGCAGTCGCCGTTCACGCGGCATTGGTGCCCTGAGACTTCGCGCATATCACAGGCTGCCGGACCGCGGTCGAGATGAATTTCGCTGCAGGGGCCGCACGGACCGGTCTCACCCATCTCCCAAAAATTTTCCTTATCGCCGAAACGGCGCACTCGCTCGGCGGGCAAGCCGCTGATTTTGAGCCATAGACGCTCGGCTTCGTCGTCGTTAAGATAAACCGTCGCGTAGAGCCGGTCTTTGGGGAGCTGCCATTCGTGAGTGAGCAAATCCCACGCCCAGGCAATCGCCTCAGCCTTGTAGTAATCGCCAAACGACCAATTACCGAGCATCTCGAAAAAAGTATGATGATAAGTATCGCGGCCGACCGCTTCGAGATCATTGTGCTTGCCGCTGATACGGAGACATTTCTGGGCGCTTGTGGCGCGCACATAGGGGAGCCGCTGTTGGCCGAGAAAAACGTTTTTGAACTGCACCATTCCAGCATTGGTGAATAACAGCGTCGGATCCTTTTCCGGAACCAGGGACGAACTCTTCACAACGGTATGGCCCTGTTTGGCGAAAAAGTCCAAAAATGATTTACGAATTTCGTTTCCAGTGAGCATAGTTATTCGTCTTCTATTGCACAGCGTAGCAGATCGAAAATTACTTTGCCGCTATAGCCCCGGCGCTGCAAAAACGCGGCGGCGCGTCGGGCAATTTTGATCTCGCTAAGTCTTTCGCCTTTGAAACGCTTTGTCAAAAGCCGCCTGGCTTGCGCGGCTTCGTCCACCTGATCGAAGATTTCCCGCAGCGTGTCGCGGATCACAGGCGCCGCGATACCCTTGCCTCTCAGTTCCTGGTCGATCTTTAGTGGGCCGTATCCATGACTTTGAGCGCGCGCGAGCGCCCAATTTCGCGCAAAAACTTCATCATTGAGGTAATGGAACGAAAGGAGCCGGCGGATGGCGGCTTCCAGCGCGGTTGTCGAAAAACCCCGTTGCTGAAGATAACGTCGAACTTCGGTTTCGCTTCGTGAACGGAATCCCAAGTACCGCAGGGCCGTTTGCAGCGCTGCTTCCGCGGTGTCCGCGCGCTCGGATTTAACTTTAGGTTTGTTTGCCGCCGGTGAGCCCGTCTAGTTTACCTGCTCTTTGCTTTTTCTTTTTTATCCGCTGTCGGGGCAGCCGCGGCTGGGGATGGCGATTCCGGCCGCTTGATGCCGGTCTTGTCCATGACTTTCGCCATAATATCCCTGGCCGTTTCCGGGTGTTCTTTTAGAAACTGTTTTGCGGCCTCGCGTCCCTGGCCAATGCGCTCGCCTGCATAGGAATACCAGGCGCCGCTTTTTTCAACGACGCCGATCTCGCTCCCCAGATCGACGATTTCTCCGTCGCGCGAAATGCCCGTGCCGTATAGGATATCAAATTCAGCCTCTTTGAACGGCGGCGCCATCTTGTTCTTGACTACTTTGACTCGGGTCCGACCACCGACAACATTGTCGCCTTCCTTGAGCGCGCCGATACGGCGAATGTCCATTCGCACGGACGCGTAAAACTTAAGCGCATTCCCGCCGGTCGTAGTTTCCGGATTGCCGAACATCACGCCGATTTTCATACGAATCTGATTGATGAAAATCACCACCGTATGCGAGCGAGAAATCGTCGCGGTCAATTTGCGCAAAGCTTGCGACATGAGTCTCGCCTGTAAGCCCATGTGGGCGTCGCCCATCTCGCCTTCGATTTCGGCTTTCGGCACAAGCGCCGCAACCGAATCGATGACCAGAACATCGATGGCGCCGCTCCGTACCAGGGTCTCAGCGATTTCCAGAGCCTGTTCGCCGTGATCGGGTTGCGAAATCAGCAAGTCATCGGTCTTGACTCCGAGTTTTTTCGCATAACCCAAGTCGAGGGCGTGTTCCGCATCGATATAGGCGCCCATTCCTCCTTGTTTTTGAGCCTCGGCGACAATGTGCAACGCGAGGGTCGTTTTGCCGGAGGACTCAGGACCATAAATCTCGATTACTCGTCCACGTGGGACACCGCCGATTCCAAGGGCAATATCCAGTCCGAGAGATCCCGAGGAAATCACCGGCAAGTCCTTTGGGATACCGGCTTCGCCAAGCTTCATAATGGCACCCTTGCCGAATTGCCGTTCGATTTGGCTGACGGCGAGATCGAGTGCCTTCTCTCGATTTACATCCATTACTGCCTCCTTGAATTCGAGCTTTCAGTTGCTCGCCAACTTGGCGCCGAGCTGTATAGTTCTCAACTCACTGTAACTCGCCCCTTCGGGCTTGAGCACGCTCTGGAATAAAACTATTTGACGGATGGCGCAAGCGCCAAATTCAAAATCGTTCAAGCTGTCGATTTCCTGGCGCAAGTTTTT
>DATBEY010000456.1:0-4017 GCA_036558765.1 Binatia bacterium
TTACTTCTATACTTCCTAATCTAGCCGTAGTATTTACTCACGCCTATCCATGATCGATGCCATCACCCTGCAAGTCGTTCAAGCCCGCCTCGCCGGTATCGTGCAGGAAATGCAGAATTCGCTTTTCCGCACCGGCTATTCGACCATCATTCGCGAATCCCAGGATGCCAGCTGCGCAATCTTGAATACCGCCGGTGCGGTGGTCGCGCAGCACGTCGTGCTGCCTCTGCATATGGGCGCCTTCCCGGCTTGCGCTGCTGCTGTGCACAAGAGCTTTGCGCACGATGATATTCACGAAGGCGACGCCTTCATCATCAATCATCCGTATCTCGGAGGCAGTCCGCATGCACCCGACATGGGAGTGCTGACCCCGATTTTTTACCGCGGTGAATGGGTCGGCTTTGCCGCAAACATGGCGCACAAGAGCGATATCGGCGGCACTGTTCCAGGCAGCGGATCGGGCACGGCTCGTGAAATTTATCAGGAAGGGCTCCACCTTCCGCCGGTCAAATTCATGTCCCGGAGCAGGCCGGTCAAAGAAATCGATGCGCTGATCACGGCGAACAGCCGCACCCCGGATGTTGTCATTGGCGATTTGCGCGGTCAGGTGGGCGCTGCGCGCTTGGGTGAGCGACGGATCGTCGAATTGATGGATCGCTACAGCAAGGCGACCATTCTCGAGTCTACTGAGCTATTATCCAACTACACTGAAAATCGTGTGCGCCAGACGATCGCATCATGGCCGGACGGCGAATCCGAGGGAGAGAGCTTCGTCGATCATGACGGCATCGATCTTACTCGCCCGATTCGGATTCATGTAAAAATCAGCAAACATGGTGACAAGCTCCACTTCGATTTTAGCGGCAGCAGCGATCAAACCCAGGGGCCGGCAAATATTCGCCCACCGCTGGTGCGGGCGGCGTGCGGATACTGCCTGGTGACATTGGTCGATCGTTTTCTTCCCATTAATCAGGGGCTCGCTCGAACGATCGATGCCACTTTCCGCCCTGGGAGCGTTGTCGATCCGCGTTTTCCCGCCGCCGTCAATACCTATATGCCGACGGCGCTTACCGTCGCCGAGGCCGTATTGCGAGCTCTCGCCCATTTTGTTCCCGAGAAGCAAATCGCCGGCGGCTCTGGTAGCGCGGCGTTGGTGCTCGGCGGCCGTACGGAATCGAGCGAGCGAGCCTTTGTGCACTACGAAATTTTTAGCGGTGGAACGGGGGCCCGCGCGGGTAAAGACGGAGTCTCGGCCACCGCCTTTCATCTGAGCAATTGCAAGACCGCGCCGATTGAAATTATCGAATCGGAATTCCCGGCGCGGGTGGAGCGTTTCGAGATGATCGCCGACTCAGGTGGTGCCGGCGAATGGCGCGGGGGGCTCGGATTCGCGCGGGACTACCGCATTCTCGCCGATGAGGTGCGTTTTTCCATGCGCACCGATAAGCATGCGATTGATCCCTTTGGCAGCGCTAGTGGCCTTCCTGGCCGCAAAGGCGCTTGCGTCGTCAACCCCGAGAGCAAAGATGAAAAACGACTCCCCTCGCGCTTCGGCGACTATCGGCTTCACCACGATGATATTCTTCGATTGGAGCGGCCCGGCGGCGGCGGCCTGGGCCACCCGCTTCGACGCCCCGTGGAGAAGGTGTTGGAAGACGTGCGCCAGGGCTATGTGTCAGTCGAACGGGCACGAGGCGATTATGCGGTCGCCGTCCGGTGGAGGGATGGGGAACCAGAGCTGGATAGCGCGGAAACGGTGTTTCTCCGAGGAAAAAAGTAAAAAACCATTGGCAATAGCCACGGGCCTCTGCTATACACGTACCTAAATATTTTCTTTCCTGAAGGAGGAAACCGAATGGCAGCAGCAGCAAAAAAGAAACGCAAACCGAACGCGGCATTCATGAAGCCGGTGCAGCCGGACACCGCTCTGAGTGCTGTGGTTGGGAACAAGGCGATTCCGCGCACCGAGGTCACCAAGAAATTGTGGGCCTACATCAAGAAGAATGGCCTGCAAGACAAAAAGAAAAGGACCAACATCAACGCCGATGATAAATTGAAAGCTGTATTCGGCGGCAAAAAAACCGTCACGATGTTCGAGATGACCAAGCTCGTCAGCAAACACGTGAAGTAAGCGTCTGTCTTACTTGGGAGTAAGGCCAAGAGTCCTGCGGCGCGGGCGCTCTTGGCCTTTTGTTTTTCTAGAGCGCTCGTTCTTTCAACCGTCATTGACACGCAAGCGCAGCTTCCACTAGTGTGAGGCCCGGTGAGAGCAATCTGCTGAGGGCTCATTCATATGAACGAAGCTGTTTACAAAGGTTTTCGCCAGGACGAGTTGGAATATCAATACAACCCGCGGATCTCCGTGCCTGAGTATCCCGAGCTGGCAAAGGTGCGTGCCGCACAAGCCCGTAAAGTACGAGAGAGCGCCAAATCGTGGCTCAACATCCCGTACGGAGCATCGCCGCGCGAGCGGTTGGACATCTACGCTGCGACAAACCCGGCTGGACCGGTGCTCATCTACATTCATGGTGGCTACTGGCGCAGCGGCAGCAAGGAAGACAATTGTAATTTTGTCCCGACCTTCACCGAGCGCGGCGCCACCGTCGCGCTGATCGAATATGATCTCTGTCCCAATGTGACGGTCACGGATATCGTCCGTCAGACCCGTTCAGCCGTCGCTTGGACGTACAAAAATATTCTTCGATACGGGGCCGATCCCGCGAGACTTTTCGTTGCCGGTCATTCCGCCGGTGGCCATCTCACCGCCATGGCGCTCGCGCACGATTGGCGACACGACGGACTGCCCCACGATTTGATCAAAGGCGCCGTCGCGACCTCAGGAGTGTACGATCTCGAAATAGTCATGAAGATCAGCGTCCAGGAACAAGTGCAAATGACTGCCGAAGTTGCTCGAAAGAATAATCCGTTGTTGCATCCACCTCGAGTCAAATGCCCGCTGATTGTCGCCGTCGGCGCCAAAGAGCCTGAGGGTTGGCAGAAGATGTCGAAAGATTATTTCAATGTTTGCCAACGCAGCGGCATGCCGGTCGATTACCTCGTCGAACCGAACGCGAACCATTACACGATGACGGAACATCTACTCGACGCGAGTCGACCTCTGACTCAGGCGATGATCAAACAGTTAGGGATCTAAAAGGTTCCGTTACCACTGTTCCTTGTCCGCCAACAATAGCGCGCACCGCGATCTCTGCTCTCTGCCGTGGCGAACGGCTTGAACGGCTTCAGCGTTTCGAACTTTTCTTGACGGAGGAATGCAGTCATGCCGAGCGTCAACTTGCCCACGGGAGTCAATCTCTATTACGAGAGCCACGGTTCGGGAGAACCGCTGGTGCTGATCCCATCGACGGCTTTCTCGGCGGAAGTCTGGAAGCCCTATCAGGTGCCCGGATTGTCGAAAGCACTAAATCTCATCATCCATGATCCGCGCGGCACCGGCCGGTCAACGGCGAGCCAGCAAGTCTACACCATCAACCAAATGGCCAACGATGTGGTGGCGCTCCTGGATCATCTCGAAATCGGCTCCGCGCACGTGCTCGGCCACTCCATGGGCGGACGGATCGGCTTGGAGATGGCGCTCAATTTTCCGGGGCGAGTAAAAAGTCTCATTATGGCGGCTAGCGGCTCAGGACAGGCCGCTCGTCCTGGACCCGACTGTATTCCGGGCTTACCTCACTGGCTCGTGATTCGCCTGGTTGAGAAGGGCTTCGAAAAGGCGCTGCGCGAAGAGTTTTGCGATACCAGCGCCTTTTTCACCGATGCGTTTCGAAAACAACACCCGGACAAGGTCGAAGAGTTTTTCCAGTTGGCATGGGCGACACACTCCAACGAATACATTCATCTGATCATCGCGCGCCACAACTGGGAAGCGACGCACCGTCTCGGCGATGTGCGCTGCCCGACTCTGGTCCTGATCGGCGACAATGATTCGGGACGCAGTAACCATTTGGCGCAGGCCGAGACGTTAAAGAATCGAATTCCCGATGCCGAGCTGCACGT
>DATBEY010000457.1:0-15487 GCA_036558765.1 Binatia bacterium
TTATGAAACGGTCCGGAGTCGCAGATCTTCCCCTTCACGGCGGCCGGGTGCCGCAATGGCTGGCGCAACGCATGACGCAACTCGGTACCGCGATTGCCGAGGCGATTGTCCGCGACTACGGCACCTCGATGTTTCTTTCCCGGCTGAGCGATCCTTTTTGGTTTCAGGCGTTGGGCTCAGTAATGGGAATGGATTGGCATTCTTCAGGGATCACGACTTCGGTCATGGGCGCTCTCAAACGCGGGCTCGCTCCGCGAGCAGCCGAACTCGGGTTGTATGTTTGCGGCGGCCGCGGTCGATTTTCACGCAACACGCCGCAGGAATTGCGCGCGATTGCCGACCGGTGCGGCTTGGATGGCGAAGCTCTGGTGCGTAGCAGCCGGCTCACGGCTCGGATCGACAACAATGCCATCGCTGACGGATTTCAGATCTATCTTCACAGTTTCATTGTCACCGCCAGTGGCGAATGGGCGGTCGTTCAGCAGGGCTTGAATGACGACAGCGGCATGGCGCGCCGCTATCACTGGCATTCAGCCAGCGTTCGCGACTTCGTCGCCGCGCCGCACAGCGCGATTGTCGGCGAAAATCAAGGCACGATCATGAACCTCGTCGACGCGCAAGCCAAGCCTGCGCAAGAGACGCTGCTGGAAATCAGCCGCGAGAAACCCGAGACTACTTTGAAGGAAGCGCGCTATTTGCAATTGCCGGCGCGCCATGAAGTCCGCGCTGTGGATATCGATCTCAAGCGCTTGGGCGCTGTGCTTGCGCTTGCCTACGACCGCGAGCTTCGCGATTTTGCCGAGCTTCTGCTCCTCGAAAAGCTCGGTCCGCGCACGCTTCAATCACTCGCCCTGATCGCCGAAGTCGTTCACGGCGCGCCAAGCCGTTTCGCCGACCCGGCGCGCTTTTCTTTCGCCCATGGCGGCAAAGACCGCCATCCGTTTCCGGTTCCTCTGAAAACATACGATGAGTCCCTCAACTGTCTAAGAATTTCCCTCGATCGAGCGCAGCTCGGGGACCGGGAGAAGCTCGACGGCTTTCGCCGTCTGAATCAGTTCATTCGCACCATCGAAACCGAGCTCGAACCTCAAGCCGATTTCGATGCGGTGATTCGCCATGAACAGGCGATTTCTCCGTCCCTTGACGGCCGTTCCGTCTTTGACCGCCGCCCCAAACAGTTGTCGCTCTTTTGATTATGCCCTCTACGTTTCCCGAGCGGACTGAAAACCACAAGTAAAAAATCTTCCGCAAGAGCGCCAGGTCAGAATGTCACTGCAGGGAGAACTCTTTCTAGAACTCATGCGACGCTTTTGTGAAGTACAAACCTCCCGAGAAACCAGCCGAGCATTCATCTCCTCGCCGCAACTCGCCCGCAAATATGTTAATTTACTCCACGCCAATGCAAAAATCTGATCTGCCTATTTTAGAAATCGAGCGCCGAATCCTCGAAACTTTGCGCACGCACAAACGTCTGGTGCTGAGCGCGCCCACCGGCTCCGGCAAATCGACCCAGGTGCCGCAGATGCTGCTCGACGGCGGCCTGCTCCGCGACGGTCAGGTGACGATATTGCAACCGCGACGGCTGCCAACGCGCATGCTAGCAAGCTGGGTGGCGCGCGCGCGCAATGTCAAGCTCGGCGGCGAAGTCGGTTATCAAATGCGCTTCGATAGCGTCGCGTCGAACGACACTCGGATCTGCTATGTGACCGAAGGAGTGCTCCTGCGCCGGATGCTCGCCGATCCGGAGTTGCATGGAATCAGTGCGATCATCTTCGATGAGTTTCACGAGCGCCATCTTTATGGCGACATCACGCTGGCGCGCGCCCTCGAAATTCAGCAGGGCTCGCGGCCCGATCTTATTATCGTCGTCATGTCAGCGACCTTGGATATGGCCGCCGTGCAGCATTATCTCCAACCCTGCGCTAAATTATCGTCGCAAGGGCGCGCCCATACCGTTAGCATCGAATACCTTTCCACGCCCACTGCCGAAACACCCATCTGGAGTCTAGCCGTCAAAGAGCTCCGCCGCATACTTCCAAAACATCCCGAAGGCGATGTTCTCATCTTCATGCCTGGAACCTACGAGATCGCCCGCACGTGCGCGAAGCTTCCGAAACTCTCGGCTTGGAATTCGCCGTATTTCCGCTCCATGGCGAGCTCACGCCAAAGGATCAGGATGCCGCGGTCGCGCGCTACGACCGGCGCAAAATTGTCGTCGCCACCAATGTCGCCGAGACTTCGCTCACCATCGATGGCGTACGTCTAGTGATCGACAGCGGTCTGGCGCGAATTCCCCGTTATGATCCGTATCGCGGCATCGATACTCTACTGATCGAAAAAATCAGCCGTGCCGCCGCCGATCAGCGGGCCGGACGGGCCGGACGCACCGCACCGGGATACTGTCTGCGCCTTTGGACCGCGCACGAGCACCATGCGCGCGCCGCGCACGAAATCCCCGAAGTGAAACGTCTCGACCTGACGGAAATCGTCCTCACCCTAAAGGCCAGCGGCGTCAGCGATGTGAGCAAATTTTACTGGCTCGAGAGCCCTGACCCTCACGCGGTTCAACGCGCGGAAACACTGCTGACGGATCTCGGCGCCGTCGACCCGAAAAGCGCCGCGATCACCATTACGGGCCGGCGCATGCTGCAGTTTCCGTTGCATCCACGCTACGCACGCATGTTGCTCGCGGCTCAGGAACATGGCTGCGTCCGCGCTGTGGCTTTGATCGCGGCGCTGACTCAAGGACGTGACCTGCTGCGCCGAGACAAACAACAAATGGATGCGCGTGAAGAACTGATCGGCGCTGAAACCGAGTCGGATTTTTTCGTTCTCATGCGCATGTGGGAGGAAGCACAGCGCTGCGGTTACAATCTTGATCGTTGCCGCCGCCTCGGCGTCAACGGTCAAGCAGCGCGTCAAGTGCAATCCGTTTTCGAGCAGTTTTTGCGCGTTGCCGGAGAAGAAGGTTTGGATGTGCGCGACCAGCCGCTGGTGCGCGAAGCGGTGCAGCGTTGTCTGCTCGTCGGCTTTTCCGATCACCTCGCGCGACGATTGAACGGCTCGCCACGTTGCGAGTTGGTGCATAACCGCCGCGGCTCACTGGCCAGAGACAGCGTCGTCGACGCAGCGCTTTTCGTCGCGTCCGAAATTCGCGAAGTGGAAAGCGCAAGGGGGAGGGAACGCAATCTGAACGTTGTGCTGAATCTCGCAACCGCCGTCAAGCAGGAATGGCTGCGCGAACTCTTCCCGGCCGACTTTCGCGAAGTCCAGACCATGAGCTTCGATCCGGCATTGAAGCGCGTCGTCGCTCGCACAGAGATCCGTTTTCGCGATCTGGTTTTAGAAGAGAAGCTTTCCCAGGATATTCCATCCGACCAAGCGGCAAAGATTCTGGCCGCCGAAGTCGTCGCGGGCCGATTGAGCCTCGACAACTGGACCGACGCCGTCGAGCAATGGATTCTCCGCGTTAACCGACTGCACGAATGGATGCCTGATCTCGAACTGCCGCTGATCACTGACGGCGATCGCGCCAGCATTATCGAGCATATTTGCCATGGCACGGCGCGTTATAGCGAAATCAAAAATCGCGCGGTTCTGCCGGTGGTCAAGTCATGGCTGTCGCAGCAGCAGCAAAAATGGGTCGACGAATATGCGCCCGAGCGTGTTCAACTGCCGAATGGAAGAATGGTAAAGGTCGCGTATACTGCCGACGCGCCGCCGCTCATTGCGGCGCGCATCCAGGATTTATACGGCATCAAAGAAGGCCTGTGGATCGCGCAGCGACGAGTTTTAGTGCGGATTCAGGTGCTCGCGCCAAGCAACCGCCCGGTTCAGGTCACCGATAATTTGTCGCTCTTCTGGCGTGAAACCTATCCCAAGCTCAAAACGCAGTTGCAGCGCAGATATCCCAAGCACGAATGGCGCTAAACGGAGACAGAACTCTGGCGCGATCTTCGGTGCCACTCCTTCGGAACGCCGCGGTCGCAGTCCCGAATGCAAAAGGCGACACTTTCGATGTCGAACTGGAGCCGAATAGTGCGCTACCAGGAACGATAACCCATTCTGTTACCCGTTGGGGCTTGGACGAACTAAGTTAACCGACGACAACCACGCCGCCGGGGCGCCGTCTGTACAACTTACTTATTAGCTATTTTCACCGAGATGCCGCTCGGCAATGAGCTGCCGCCCTCGAGCAAAGCCGTGCCCAGATCCTGAACCTCATAGCTTGGCACTTTTTCTTTGGCCGCTTCTGCCGCGACTGCGTCCACGGTTTTGTCTGCCTTGAGCAAGTATTTGACATTGTCGCCGTCAAGCTGGGTCACGGAGAGAACGGTTTGTTTTCCCTCGTCCGTCCCCAAGGTCTGGAGCATGGCGATACGGTTCGAAAGCGTCGTTTTCTTGACCGTGTCGACATACAACCAAATAAAAGACCCGGCCGTGACCAATAAGAGAAGCCAGGAAAACGCGCTGACGCGCTTCTGCCTTTTCAGCGCTCGGCTGCGCTGCAAATCGAAAAACTCTCTGAAGCCTTGCCGTTCAGCCGCCAATCGCTTTACGGGATCTTGTTCCGGCGAGCTCGGCGGTTGGACGAACTTGAGATCCAAGCTATTCAAGATCATACCCAGAATGATCAACAGCAGAGGAATGCCAACGACCAGTAAAGGATTCATCATCTTCTCCTTATGCAGGTTTTTGAACGCCTGCGGTTATTGGAAGAAGTAAGAGGTTGGCCCCTGACTTCTTGCGCTCCACTAAGATCAAAGTCGTAGCCAATGCGAGATATAGCAGAAAAACTCGTACGGACAAGGGGGGTCTATAAACCTAAAGTCTTATTCAATGGGGCTAATCAGGTTTTTGGAAAAACAGGCGCGGGGGCTATGGCTTTCATTTCCGAACTCTGCGCGGACGGGGACTAACGTCATTTGATCAACGGGATTTGGTTCGACTTCATACTATTTGCTCGCTTTACCCAAAATCTCATTGAACAAATTATCCGCCGGCCGTCGGTCCGCGTTATTGTCATCGTCCGCGTCGAAATAGTCGACGCCGTCTTTACGCTGTATTTCCTCGGGGAGATTGTTTTTGGGAATGTCGGTGCGTAACGAGTTTGAGCCGGTGCGCGGCCGGCCCTTGCGCCCTTTCTGGACTTCCGCTTGTCCTTCGCGCGATAGCAGCCAGTTGACGAACACCTTGGTGGCATTCGGATGCGGTGCGTTTTGTAACAAGCTCAGGGTTCCGCCCGAAGAGCTCAAGGTACCGCCTTCTTTGAGATTCAGAATTTGACCGACCGGCAGACCGTGTTCCATTGCCTTGTCCATCTCATCGGAAACGCACGGAATACATAGTGAAAACTTTCCTGTCGCGAGCCAGTCGACGGGCTGACGATAATCTCGTGTAATCGACACTTCCATCTCGCCGTAAAGTTTTTTGAGAAATTCGGGCCCGAGCTTCGCGTGGTAATAGAAGAACAACACGGGATTATCCATGCCGCGCAGGCGCGGATCGACGGCGACAATCTTGCCTTTCCATTTCGGCTGCACCAGATCCCAGTACGAAGTGAACTCGCGGGGGTTGACGAGTTTCGAATTGTAGTTAATTTCGACTCCGCCGGCGTTACCGACATAAACAAAAATATACTTGTTTTCCGGATCGACGTACTTGTGCGTACCGCGCCACCACTCGCGCTCATCGACGACCTCAGGCAGCAGCAGAATCGGCTTGATCGGATCGAGGAGCTTACCCACATAAAGCGTGCTGAATGCGGTCCCTTTCCCGCCGGCGAAGAGGTCAGCGATGTGCTTTCCCGCGCGCCGCTCCGCCACGAGACGCGGGCCGAGGTCATTGCCGCGGCCGCGGAGCTGGCTGACTTTGATTTTCGGGTAAGCCCGCTCGAAAGCATGGACCGTCTCCTCGGTGAGCGGTCCGTTTTCAAAAATGTAAAGACTGACGACGCCTTCTTTCTCGGCCGCCGCAACCGTTTTGTCCCACTCAGCGCGCCAGTCAAGCCTCGCAGCCGCAGCGAAGCACGCATTCTGATAGCAAAGAACGAAAAACAACAACACGAGCGATATTTTTGCCGTCATCATTTTCGCGCGGTTTAGCGTTGCCCACTCTAGAAGCGGTGGCGTGTGAGTGTCAACATGTTTGCACTGGTTTGCGACTCACTCACGCCCAACGGGCTATTTTCTTTTAGAATTGCAGTCTAGTGTGGTGCAACCCAATACATTCAATGAATGAACGTTGTTCTGTTGTCATACCGGCTCTTCGGCTTGATGTCCTGAATCGGCTCCCTCGTTCGTCGTATTGATGGAGAAGGAGCAGACAGTGGCTCGACAAAGCCCAAAGAAAGGGAGTTGGAAAATGAAAATAAAGCTTTACGAGTTCGGGCCAACCCGAGCGATTCGGGTGCGCTGGACCTTGCAGGAACTTGGTGTTGATTTCGAGCCTAGCCGGGTCAACCTTTTGGCCGGCGAGCACCGCCGACCCGAGTTCCTCAAGATCAACCCGGCCGGGAAGTTACCGGTCCTTGTGGACGGCGATTTAGTGCTCACCGAATCGGTGGCGATCGTGCTTTATCTTGCGGAAAAATATCCCGAGAAGAATCTGCTGCCCGTCGGTATCGAAGCGCGCGCGCAGGTTAATCGCTGGCTCCTGTTTGCTGCGACCGAATTGGAACAGCCGCTATGGCGCATTTCGCGTCATACAGCACTGTATCCCGAAGAGGAGCGACTGCCCAAAGACGTGAGCCTTGCCGGCCGTGACTTCAAAGAAATGGCAAGCGTGCTGGAAAAGCACATGCAAGGACGTCGGTTCGTCGCCGCGGATAGCGTGACCGTCGCTGATTTCGTGACAGCCTACACGCTCGATTGGAGCAACGAGGCTAAATTGCTCGCCGATTTCCCGGAACTCATGTCCTACATGGAGCGAATGTATGCGCGTCCGCATGCGGCGCCGCGCATCGCTCAAGCCTTCGCGGCAATTTCATCGGAAAACAATTCTACTGCTCGCGGTGCATAACTACCGAAACCGAACGGCAATTACTCCTGAGCACGTAGCCATGCCCCTTCGCTAAATACTATGCTCCGAGAGGGAACCTTATGGGATCCACCCGCCGAATCGTGACGTTCAACTGGATGACGGCAAACGGATATTTCGCCGCAGCCGACGGCAATTTGGATTGGGTCGTGCCCGACGCGGAGCAGGCGAAAGCGGCAGTAGCTAATATTCCGCTTTTCGACACCGTGCTGTTCGGCCGCCGCACCTACGAGATCTTCGAGACATTCTGGAGCCGTGCCGACGATGACTCTTCCACAGCACCCGATCCCCATCATCCCGGAGAGCGAACTTCGGAACACCACGCGATTGCGAAGTGGCTGAACGAAACGACGAAATTGGTTTTCTCAAGCAGCTTAAAGAACGGGACCTGGAAACGATCCCGCATTGTTCACGAAGTCGATCCGCGCGAGATCGAAAAGATGAAGCGCGAGGCCGGCAAAGACATGACGATTTTCGGCAGTGGCTCCATCGTGTCGCAGCTCACCGAGCACGGTTTAATCGACGAATATCAGTTCGTTCTTTGCCCGGTTTTCCTCGGCAGCGGCCGGCCGCTGCTCACCGCTGTCTCGAAAAACTTGAAGCTGGAGCTCGTCGAGGCGAAGCCCTATCTATCGGGCGACGTTCTGCTTCGCTACCGGCGGTCAAACTAGACAAGGGCGTTGTCTCTCGAAATTTCCGGAACGTGCTAGCGAAGCTGTCCGCAAGAAACTACCATCTGCCCTAGATCCTCCGTAGCCGTTCGGCAATCGGGTCGCATTGGCGCTCGTCAAACGGCTGCCGCCAACAATTATCGTGCTCAAGCTATCTTTCGAGCTTTTCATTTCAACCGCACGCGATAATCGCTTGACATTCGAATTCCCGGCTCAATATGCTCTGCTGCTTACTGATCGTTTCATATTCAGCAAACGATAAGCGCTTCGCGCTAATGGATCTTTCGTCGAGGGAGCGTGCCACATGAGATTATTTCGGCTTGGGTTTACTTCGAGCGTCATCGTCTCGGTACTGGTCCTCTCGTCTTTGCCCAGTCGCTCCCAGGAAAAAGTGAAATTTCCGATTGCTGCGTCCAGTAAGACTCTGGGGTATGGGCCTCTTTGGGTCGCTTGGAAGCAAGGCTTCTTCGACCAGCAGGGTCTGGATGCGCAGGTGATTCTCCTCCGCGGAACGCCACCGTCGGTTCAAGCGCTGGTCGCCGGCTCCGTTTACGTTGGCGGCGCGACGCCGGATGCGGTGATGGATGTAAGCGAGCGCGGTATCGACCTGGTGATGGTAGTAGGCCTCATCAACGGTCTCTCTCACGCGATTATGGGCGGAAAAAATTATAAGCATTATGAAGATCTGCGCGGTGCCACGATCGGCGGTCAGAGCCTGACCTCGGGCATCACGTTCCCCTTGAGGCAGGTGTTAAAATCAAAGGGATTAGAGTATCCGCGCGATTACAAGCTGGTCAACGTCGGCGGCACCGCCGATCTCTTCGCGGCACTCTCGAGCGGCCAGATCGCAGCAGCACCGCTCGCCATACCGCTTAATTTTGCGGCTGAAGAAGCGGGATTCAACGTCATCGGCTGGTATCGAGACGTATTGCCGAATTATCAGCTCACCGCAATGACGGTGCGGCGCTCCTGGGCGGAAGCGAACCGGCCTCTGCTGATGCGTTTCGTGAAAGGCATGGCTCTCGCGATGCGTTGGGTTTTCGACAATAAGGAGCCGGCGATCGATTTTCTAACGAAGGAGATGAAGCTCAAACCGGCGCATGCCCGCAAGGGATGGGAATACTATACTGCAAATCGAATTTGGTACCCGGACGCAGATGTCAATATCGACGGCGTCAAAACTCTCATACAAATTTACGGCGAGCAGGGGCAGCTCAAGGGACCGCTGCCAAGTCCGGCAAAATATGTGGATCAGAGTTATTTAAAAGAAGCGTTAAAGGAGCTGGGCAACAGATGAATTGCGATCGCGGATTGACTGGGCAGCAACACTCCCACGCCTCGGTCCGCCTCACAGGTGATGAATTCTGAATTGGCACACGCTTGCACATTGACACCGTACGGAATCGGAGACCCTCGCTAACCTAACGACTGAATCGTCGGCAGTCTGGGCTGCTACTCAGCGTTGCGCCAGAAGACACTTCGATAGAATTTTGCGCGGACCGAGCTTCACCTACATCCACGCCAGAGAATCAGACGCGAGCGGTCGCCCCTGCTAACGTCCCAAGCGTTCGAGCTGCTCGAGATGATCGGTTTCCGAAGCCAGGATATTCTCCAGCCGAATGGCCAGACCTTTGTCGCCGAACTCCGCCGCCTGCTCGATTCGTGTTGCGTAATTGCTGATAATCTTTCGTTCAGCGGCAATGTTCTGCTGTAGCAGCTCCCGGGCGGCGCTGAATTCTGCGGGCATGGCAGGCCGGAGCCGCACCTCGCCGCCGAGCGCCACGATTTTATCAGCAAGAAACGTCGCGTGATCGAGTTCGCTCGGAAGCTCCTTCTTTAGTAACTCCCGAAGTTCATGGCCGAGCATGCCGCGACCAGCCGCCGCGTGATAGACGCTTCTCAACAGAGCTTCGAGCTCCAGATTAAGATCTTCATTGAGTCCGTTGATGAGATCCTCCCGGCTCATAGTGACAGAATGACCGACGACGTGCCGCACCGGTACTTTGAAACGGCGCTCGATCCGCCGAGGCTGGTCTAAAGCCACCCAGCGCGATCTTTGCAACGGTAATGTGGAGATCACGATGCCATCGTATTTTTCCTGATGGTGTTCCAGTTCGTTCTCGATCGCCTTGACCGGCGAAGCATCGCCAACTTCGGTGCGCGCGACTTTCGCGCCCACTCCCACGAGGTGATCTTTTGCGGCTTGCGCCGTACGCTCGGCGATCGTTTCATTATCGCCCTCCTGCCAATCGAGAAGATCTTCCACCGGCGTGGCGGGAACGAGCAAGACGAATTCCGTATTGGCATCCTTGGCGATGATCTCGCGAATTACGCTGGTCAGCTCCGGACTCGCGGCGGTTTGGTTGGCCAAAACGAGATACCGTGGCATATTCACACCTCCCGAGAATTTCTCGCCAAAAAATAGGACGAACGACGCCCCGAATACAAGGGTTCATTCGCATTTCTGGCGCCGCAGAACTCAGATCAATCCGATGCAGAGACGCCGCTCGCTGGGTGTCTTTAGTACAAGCATCCTCGCCCCTTTCGCGTTGTGCTGGCGCTCAATCGACAACACATTATTCCCGGCTTCGACCGAAGAGAAATTCGACGCTGGTCCGCTGCCGACTACCGTGATATGGCATAGGCCAAATCATCAAGCAGCAGCACGGGAGTTAATATGGACAGAAAAGTCATATCGGCCGATGGTCATCTCGATCTCTTTTTTCTTCCTCCCGATACGTTTACGTCTCGCACCACCGCCCGTTTGAAGGACAAGGTTCCCAAGATCGTCGACATCGACGGCATCCCCACCTGGGTTGGAAATGGAGCCGTCATGGGAGCCTACCGTGGCTGGATGGGACGAGGCGGCCTCACCGGCTATCGCGGCAAAAGAATGATGGATGTCGGATGGGAACCGACCCATCCGGCGGACCCCAAGCTCCGCCTCAAGGACCTCGACATTGACGGCGTGGAAGCGGAAGTCATCTACGGCATTCGCTTCATCGAAGACAGCATTAAAGATCCGGAAGTGATCACGGCGACGTACCGTGCCTATAACGACTTCATCGCCGAGTTTTGCGAGTACAATCCCAAACGATTGCTCGGAGTGGCCGATATTCCGGCGCATTCTGTCGGCGCCGCGGTCGATGAGATCCACAGGGTGGGCAAGGGAGGGTTGGGACTGCGCGGCGGGCTGTTCGATTGGTTTAATGGTCCCGAGCCCGTATGGCATCCGATGTGGGAGCCACTTTGGACTGCGGCGGAAAAATTCGAGGTAGTACTCTCGTTCCATATCGGCGCCGGGCATGGCACGACGACAATCGGCCCCCGTGGAGTCGACGAAAAACTATCGGGAAAGGTACCCAAAGTTTCAATGCTGGCGCATCAAGCCGTGGTGGCAATGCAGGCCGACGAGTGCCTCGCTTCGGTGATTCTGTGTGGCGCATTGGAGCGGCATCCGAAACTAAAAATTGTCCTCGCTGAGAGTCACATTGGCTGGATTCCTTACCTGCTCGACCGGCTCGACACCAAGTTCAAGGAAGGCGCATACAAGGACGTTCTTGAGACCATGCCGAGCGAGCTGTTTCGCCGCCAGATGTGGGCAACCTTCCAGGACGACAAGGTCGGCGCGCGCCTGGCCGAGGACTATGCGCCGGACAGCTTCTGCTGGGCTTCGGATTATCCGCATCTGGACTCGGTATGGCCCGATTCACAATCGTTCATTCGCGACTCGATGGAGAAGCTGAGCCCGACGATGCAGGACAAACTTACGCATGCAAACGTCGCCGCGCTCTATCATCTCTAAGCTGGGCCGCCCGGCATTTCGCAACCGGTGAGCTATGCATAGGAGCAGCTGTCGCATACTGATTCTGCTTTTGGTTCTCGCCTTCCCCAGCATTCGCGCCGCGATGACCGCGGAAAAACCGGAGAAACTACGGATCGCTTACATTACGGTCAGCGGCTCCATGGCAGCGCTATGGACGGCAGCAGCCGCCGGTGAATTCCAGAAAGAAGCGGTCGAAATCGAGCTCGTCTATATTCAAGCGAATGCCGCCATCGCCGCGGTGCTGGCCGGCGAAGTCGATGCTGTCGAGATTTCCGCGCCCGGTATCGTGCCCGTCGTTCTCGCCGGCGGAAACCTGACAATGATCGCGGGTTTGCTCAACAAGATGATCTATTCGCTGCACGCGCAAAAGGACATCAAAACCGCCGCGCAGCTCCGTGGCAAGGTCGTCGGTACGGACCGGATCGGCAGCCCGGGCAATTACGGAGTGCGAACGACTCTTGTCAAGCTCGGTCTCAATCCTGACACCGATGTGAAATTGTTGGCTGTCGGCGGCCTCGAGAATCGTTGGCCGGCTCTCATCTCGGGCCAGATCGCCGCTGCCGGACTGACACCGCCGGTGACTTTCAAGGCGGACGCCCACGGATTTAGCAAGCTGATTGATACCTACGATCTCCCTTATCAAAACGTCGGCATCATCGTGAGAAAAAATGAGGTCGAGAAAAGATCGGCCGTTTGGCTGCGCCTCCTCCGCGCCGTTCGAAAGGGAATCGACGTCTGGTATAACAATCCGCTGCTGGCCAAGTCCGTACTCGCCAAATACACTAAGGAAACCGATCCCGTGATGTTGGACAAGACTTACGAGTTTTTCACCAAGCAAGCCGGTTTCAACCGAGATTTAAGCTTCACCGATCGCGGCTTCGAGCAGATCCTAAAATTCCTCGGCGGGACGATCCTCCCCGCGGCCAGAGACGCCACCGTGACGCAGTTTTACGATACGAGAATAGTCGACAGATTACAGAGATGACCGCAAAGGCGAGAGGAGTCGCGGGTACCGAAAGCGCAGCGCTCGTATTGTTCCAGTTGATTTGAACCGAGCAGAGGCTAACTTTACGTCTGCGACCACTCGATTTCGTACACCCTGACACCGTGATCGAAGCCTTTTAGCGTCACTTCTCCCAAGTCTGAGATCGGCAACTTTTTACCTGACGACTGATCCAGCGCCAGTTGATCGATGAGAATCCGGCCAGGCTCAGCGTGCGTGCAAAGCCGCGCTGCCAATTGGACCGACTTTCCGAATAGATCGCCATGTTCTTCGATGGGCTCGCCGGCGCTGACGCCCACCCGCACGAACAGCGGGGCTTCCGAATGTTTTTGGTTGTAGGCAGCGAATGCCTTTTGCACCGCGACGGCGCACTCCAGCGCGTCCGGCACGGACGAGAACGAAGCCATCAGTCCGTCGCCGGTGTGTTTGATTTCTCGTCCTCGACAGGTGTTGAGGCAATTACGGATCAATGCATTGTGCACATGAACCAGATGGAGCGCCTTCGCATCTCCGTAGAGCATCGTCATGCGGGTCGAATCTTTCAAATCCGTGAACATGATCGCACGGAAACCTGCATCGACGGCAACCCCGTCAGTCTTTTCAGCTGAGGCAGATGGCGGGTCCTTGATCCGGCCCAGAAACGCTTCCACCACCGCGGGATCCACCTCGATCACCTCGTTGGGGATCAAACCGTGAGCTTCGTTGTGCGCGCGCTCGATCGTCTCGCGATTCGGCGCCTCAATGAGACAAAACGCGGTACAGCGCGTCTCATCGAACCAGTAGGTCAGAAACTTCACGTCATATTTTTCCTGAAGCGCGAGATCCTTCTGGTGCGCATCCGCAACGGCATGGCGAGTCGCTCCTTCAACGTAGTGGCGATCCATGTAGACAGGCATATCTCTACTCGAATGCTGAAAACGGCGCTCAAACTGTAGGCAATGATAATGACATTCATCGACCAGTCAAGCATTGGGTGGACCCTTGAGTCCCGGCATAACCACTTTTCTCATACTTGAGTTGCATGGCACTGGAATTTGCCGGTTTTGCAACCGCTGAATCATTTTTTCCAACAATGACGCACGCCGTTTGCGGCATAGCGTTTGCCTTTATTTTAATCGGGTGTTGGTCGTCTATGAAATACTCGCTGCGGATTACGCTGGGAGTTGTCTTGCTGGCCACATTGGGCTGCTCGCAGGTGGGCGGCGACTCGCAACCGCTCACCACTAGAGAAAAAGCGGCGGGCGTCGGGACCGTTGTCGGATCGGGTGTGGGCGTGGGGATCGGCAGTGTATGGGGCTATGGTCTGACCGGAGGTGGAGCCGGCGCGGCGCTCGGCTTAATCACCGGCTTTTTAATCGGTGACCATTTTCAAGCGCTGGAGAAGAAGCGCAGTGACCTGGACCAGCGCATCCAAGAAAGCGAGCGCGAATTGCAGCGGCTCTGCGATGAAGTGGAAAAGCTGAAACACGAAGCGGACGAAAAACAATAACAGCCGAGTCCACATTTATCTTTTCTCATTTTACGCATTTCTTTTCAGCTTGCGGCCGCATCGGGATCTGCCGAAGTCTGATCGTCGGCACCCGTCTGACATTTCTTGAAGAAGCGAGTAGTAAAGATGTTGTTCGCGAAGCTGTAGACCGTCTGTGAGGAATTCTCGCATCGGGGCAATAACTGGCGCGACTATATGCCGCTATTCGATATGTATATAATGGTCGACTGGTCCGGCAGCGATCGACGCCGTGCCGGCAGGCCAGAGTGCATCTGGATTGCACATGGGTCAGCTGAAGCCTCCGCGCCCATTACCATAAGTCCCCCCCTCGCGGACCGAAGCGGAACGGATTATCCACGGCGAGCTCCTGTCGGTTGTCGCGCGAAACAAAGGCCGCGTACTACTCTGCGCCGATTTTGGGTATGGCTATCCCGCCGGCTTCGCATCACTATTAGCGAACTCGTGTTCCGCTGAGCTGCCGCCCTGGCGTATCGTCTGGCAATATTTACGCAAGCACATTCAGGACGACATTGGAACAAAAACCGGCCAACAATCAAACAACCGCAGTAATCGCTTCGAAGTCGCTAACGAGATCAACGCCGCACTATCGAGTCCTGCTTCGCGAGGCCCCTTCTGGTGTTCCTTCAAGCCCGGTAAATACATTTGGATCCTACAAAACAAGCCCCGGCAGCCGTTCGTCTCCCGAGACATCTCGATCGCCGCCCTTCGAATCACTGACAGAAGAGCGAAGAGCGATACTCCGTTCCGTCTATTCGGCACTGGCAGCGTCGGCAGCCAGGTTCTCACCGGGATACCGCGCCTAGGAAATCTCCGCTTCGATCCACAGTTCGCCCAATGCTCTGCCGTTTGGCCTTTCGAAACCGGATGGGCCCCACCGGCCGGAACCTGGCTCGATCCGGAGCTCCGAGTCCTCCACGCCGAAATTTATCCGAGCGTCAGAACGCCGCTCCCGGACATGATCAAAGACTGCGGCCAGGTGCGCGCGATGTGGCACTGGGCGCGCGACCTCGACGCAACAAACTCACTGGTCAAAGAATTCACAATCCCTGACGGCATAACGGTCGGATCAGCCGAGGATCACATCATCCAAAGTGAGGAGGGCTGGATTCTAGGTTGCTGACGCCAATCTGCCAGTACAAGCGAGTTTTTCAACTGCAACGCTCCGCCGGTGGATTAGCGCCAGGCATCCCCAGCAGAGCTAACTTCTGAGCGGACGTCTTAAATCACACTTGATTGCGTGAGATGGTATCGTGCCTTCTGCGAATTTCTTCCTGCTCACGCTCCGAATACCAATCGTTCGCCCAACTCTGCACCGCTTCCTTTTCATCACCGTATCTCTTCTGGACGATCCCTAAAAACTTTTCGTAGTCGCCCTCGCATTCGAGAAGATCGTCATCGGTGAGCTTTCCCCATTTCCTTTTCACCTCTCCCTTGAACTC
>DATBEY010000458.1:0-5491 GCA_036558765.1 Binatia bacterium
GTAATTGAAAATTTTTTTCCCTACTTCTCTCAAAGCTGCAACGAAGGAGTCAAAGCCCGCAAAAAAAGCGTGATTCAAAACGGGCACTTTGCGTATTCAATGGCATTCGTCTTGCGCTTGACAGGATGAAGCGTGAGGCAACCGCTCTATGATCCAAGTTCGATTCCACGGCCGCGGTGGACAAGGGGCAAAAATCGCCAGTCGCATACTGGGGCGAAGCGGCTTTCTCTCAGGACTTCAGGTCCAGGACTTTGCCTTGTTTGGCGCCGAGAGAAGGGGTGCGCCGGTAGTCTCGTTCACCCGTATGGACAACGAACCCATCGATCAGCGCGGTTATATTGATGACCCGAATCTGGTGGTCGTCATAGACGACTCGCTCCTCAAGGAAGCTCCCGGGCAAGTCTTTTATGGCGTCGAGCCATCGACGCCGATACTGGTCAATGGCGATCCGAATGCATTAGGGATCCTGACCAGGGATCTGCCGCCCGCAGACTATTACTGCATCGATTTGAACCAGATCGCGCGGCAGACAATCGGTCGGGTGTTCGTCAGCGCTGCGGCGGCTGGAGCCACGGCCAAGTGTATTCCGGCAATTACACCTGCCGCCATAAGTGACGCCGTAAAATGCGAAATTGCCGACTCAGGGCTTACAGCAGATCTCGCCGAGAAAAATGTCGCCGCGGCTCTCGAGGCTTATCGAATCGCGCCGATGGTGAACATTCTGCGCAGCTCGCACGCTCTTCGCGCAGGTGAATTACCCTGGCAAGCCGTTCCCTATTTAGGCTCTTCCCGCTTTGCCGGACCTACGATCCGGCATCGCGGCAGTGCGGCTTTGCGTCCAACCGGCAACTGGCGGAGCGAACGACCCGTGATCGATCTGACAAAGTGCAAACGTTGTTTCCTTTGCTATCTCTACTGTCCGGAAGCAGCCATGCAACTGGACGAGGAAAATTTTCCGCACGTTGATTACGACCACTGTAAAGGCTGCATGATCTGTTACGAAGAATGTCCGACGGACGCAATTTCGCGGAGGGCAGAATTGTGAAGCAAATTATCGGCGTCGGAGATGGTAGGGATGCAACTCCTTTCATCGAGGTGAACATTCCATGACACGCACGATGCTCACGGGCAACGCCGCAGCCGCGTGGGGCGCCAGGCTCGCAGAAGTGGATTACGTCCCGGCGTTTCCGATCACACCGCAGACCGAAATTATCGATACCCTCGCGCGCTGGTGCCGGGACGGAGAGATGCCAGCCAAACTGGTCATGATGGATTCCGAACATTCGATGCTAGCCGCGGCGTTAGGGGCGGCCGCCACCGGAGTTCGAGTTTTCACCGCCACGTCGAGTCAAGGATTGGTCTACGGGTTCGAGATGCTTTACGCCATTGCGGGATTGCGGCTTCCGCTCGTGTTGGTCAACGTCTCCCGCGCTCTCGCCAACCCGATCACCCTCGAGCCGGATCACAATGATGTGTTGTCCGCCCGTGACACCGGCTTTCTCCAGTTTCACTGCGAAACGAGCCAGGAAGTTCTCGACTCGATATTGCTGGGATACCGGATGGCGGAACATGCAAAGATTCTTCTGCCTGTCATCGTCAACCTCGATGGTTTTTATTTGTCGTTTACCCGAGAGCCGATCGATGTGCCGAATTTAGCGGAAGTGCGACAGTTCTTGCCTGGCTTTGCGCCGGCATATTCGGTTCTTTCCGACAAAGACTCCGTGGCTCTCGGCGCCACCGTGCTCGATCCGAGCCTTTACACTTATTTCAAGCATCAGATGCATCACGCCGCCGAAGCGGCGCTCGAAATCTATCCGCAGATCGTCGCTGAATTCGGCGAAAGATTCGGCCGGCGCCATGATGCCGTAGAAGAATTTATGCTCGATGACGCCGACTATGTGATTGTCATGACCAACTCTTTCGCCTCCATGGGCAAGGCTGAAGTCAAACGATTGCGCAGCGCAGGGAAAAAGGTCGGCCTAGCGCGGCTGCGCATGGTGCGGCCCTTCCCTGTCGATGATCTGCAGGCCGCTTTACGGGGGCGAAAGGGAGTCGCCGTTATCGATCAGAACATTTCGGTCGGCAAAGGCGGCATTTTGTTCAGCGAAATCGCTGCCGCCCTCTATGGCCTAATCGATCGGCCACCGGTTTTACTGTCGTTCATCGGCGGACTCGGTGGCCGCCGTTTTCGTCCTGGCGAATTCGACGGCATGCTCGAAAGGCTGGAAAGGTCCGAGGAAACCAGCGCCGAGATGGCGCGACCGCATCTGCTGTTTACGGCCGCCGAGTGTCGCGAAGTCGGCCGCTTCTTTGCAGTCGCCGAAAGGGAACCATGACCGGAGTTAGCGCCGAGCGCGAGAAAGAAATCCTATGAAGCGCGAAAAATATAAGAGCCTGCGCACGATCTCGCGCCAGGACTCCGTGGTCGGCGGCGGTCCGCTTTGCGCTGGCTGCGGTGGCCAGCTAAGTCTCAGGCTTTTTCACAAAGCCCTCGGCGAAAACGTGATCTTCGTGAACGCAGCGAGCTGCTCCACTTTGCTCGCCACCTATCCATTCACGCCGCTCAGCTCATCATGGCTTTACATGGCGATGGGGTGCGCGCCCGCAGGGGCACAGGGTGTGCGCGACGCTCTGGATATTCTGAAAGCGAAGGGCGCATTGCCGCCGGAAAATGACCGCAAAGTCGTCGTGCTCAGCGGCGATGGCGCGGCGCAAGACATCGGTCTTCAATCGACCATGGCGGCGATTTATCGGGGGCTCGATTTTTATTACTTCTGCTACGATAACGAGTCCTACGGAAACACCGGCTTCCAAACTTCGGCAAGTACGCCTTATGGCGCGCGCACCGCGACGGCCCCGATTACGCCTTCATCGCCCCATGGCAGTTTGCATGAGCGGCGCGATCTCTTTGAAATCTGGCGCGTACAAAAGCCCCCCTATGTCGCAACGGTCGCCGCCGCTTATCCTTTGGATCTCTCGGAAAAGGTCTATCGGGCTTCAAAGTTGTCCGGACCGAAACTCTTCATCGCCCTATCACCCTGCCCGCCTGGCTGGGATTTCGAGCCTGAGTGGTCAGTCGAGGTTGCGCGGCTTGCGGTCGAGACCGGTATCTGGCCGCTGAAAGAGGCGATTCACGGCGCAGTATCGCACACCTATGTCCCGCGCAAATTTAAGCCCGTGGAAGAATACCTTAAACGCCAGGGGCGTTTTCGCCATCTCTTCGAACCCGAGCGCGACGCTGAAACCATCGCGCATATCCAGGCCATGGTTGACGACTATTGGCAGACGGCGCTGCGCGATTCCCCCACCTCTTTCCTCCCCCGCAATGCGGGGGCTGATGAAGGAGGAGGTGTCAAACAACGACGAGATAATGATGCAAAACATCTTTGATTTCGCCGACGATCTTGGACCGATAAAAATCGTCCACACTTACGATCCAAAATCCGGACTCAAGGCAGTCGTCGCCATCGATAATGTCGCCCGTGGTCCGGCCATCGGCGGCATCCGCATGGCACCCGACGTGAGCGCAGAGGAAGCGTTTCGGTTGGCCCGTGCCATGACGCTGAAAAATTCCGCTGCCGACCTGCCCCATGGCGGCGGAAAGTCGGTCATCTTCGGCGATCCGAAGATGGACATTCAAAAAAAGGAACTGCTGATTCGCGCCTTCGCGCGCGCGATTCGCGATCTGGTCGAATATATTCCCGGACCGGATATGGGCACCGACGAACGGTGTATGGCCTGGATCAAAGACGAGATCGGACGCGCCGTCGGAATGCCACCGGAAATCGGCGGCATTCCGCTCGACGAGATCGGCGCTACGGGATTGGGCTTAAGAGCGAGTGTCGAAGCCGCCATGAAGTATTGCGACTTCGATCTCAAAGGCGCGCGCGTGGTCGTTCAAGGCTTCGGCTCGGTGGGCAAACACGCGGCGCGATTTCTCGGCGAAAAAGGCGCGGCGTTGATCGCGGCATGCGACTCGCGCGGAACCATTTTCAATCCCAAAGGCATCGACGTCGCGCGCTTGATCGTCCTCAAGAATTCCGGCAAAAGCGTCCGGGACTATGCCGACGCACAAAGGCTCGACACCGATGCCATCATCGATATCGAATGCGAGATCTGGATACCCGCTGCGCGGCCCGACGTCGTTCGCAAGGACAATGTGGCCAGACTGAAGACCAAACTCGTACCTCAAGGTGCCAATATTCCCTTTACGCCGGAGGCGGAAAAAATTCTCCACAACCGGGGCACGCTCATTCTACCCGACTTTATCGCCAACGCCGGCGGCGTCATCTGTGCATCCGTCGAATACCACGGCGGTACACAAGCGCAGGCGCTTGCAACCATCGAAGAAAAAATTCGCGCCAACACTGAAGCGGTGCTGGCCGAGGCCAAACGAACCGGATCATTGCCGCGCCAGGCGGCGGTGGCTCTGGCTGAAAAGCGCGTGCGCTCGGCGATGCAATACCGCCGCGGCTAATCGGCACCAAATTCGGCTTACACTTAGTCGAGGCTTTAACCTGCGCGCTCGAGAGCACGTCGGGTTGCTTCCTTGACTTGCGGGCTCTCGGCATGAGGTGCGAGTTTGATCTCAGGCATGGCGCGCATTTCTGCGACCGGCGCCAGATATTTCAGCCGCTCTGATGACCCGGGTCCCTCACCGTTTGAAGATTTGTTAGTCTCGATGTCAAATAGGCCACACAACCATTAAACGTCGCGAGCTTGGCAACATCGGCGTCGGGTATCTCGATATTCAATTCCTTATGCAGACCGATGACGAAGTTCAAAAAATCCACCGAGTCGATGTCCATCTGCTCACGCAGGTCTTTTCCCGGATCGATTGTGTCAACGTCGATTTCGGGGGCGATATTGTTCAATGCCCGCTTTACGATTTCTCTGATGTCACTCTCGGTCATGGTCGTCGCGATCCTTTGTGCGCTTCGTGCCTTAGTTGAAATGGCGCTGCATGCGAACCAGAAGTGAAAACCGCTTTAAAGCCGTCACCCCCGAATGCTTTAATCGGGGGTCCAGTCCGAATTCCGCCTGGATTCCCGCTAAAACATGCGGGCATGACGAACTCGCCTCGCAGTTACGAACATGCAGTTTCATTCTTGTATGCGAGCGTATGCTCATGAACCGCTCCTTCGAAAATAGAGCTGAAGAAAGATCTCTCACATTCGTTCGAGATGACAGAGTGTGTCATTCCGAGCCGAAGGCGAGGAAACTTTCCTGTTGCATTTTTCATCTCCTGTAGGCGAGCTAAGCTCATGAACGCACTTCGTGGTGAATCTCTCGTTGCAACGTATCCTCACAGGTTCTCCGGGTCCTGCAGCAGCTTTTCGATTTCCAGTAAAAATCGCGCGCCGCGATGGCCATCGCTAACGCGGTGGTCGGCGGAAAGCGTCGCATCGATCATCGGCCGCACGCCGACCATGCCGTTTGCAGCATATGGCCGTTCGGTAATTTTACCAAAACCCACCAGCGCGACCTGCGG
>DATBEY010000459.1:0-3540 GCA_036558765.1 Binatia bacterium
CACAAATTGTCTTCGCGTGATGCGTTCAGAGCGTGGGTGGTGGAAACAAGTACGCCGATCTTCCAGACCTTTGCAGGTTGCTGGGCATTGGCGGGGAGACAGACGGCTAGAAGTATAGCGCTCAGAGCAAGCACGGCACGGTAATTAAGGAGTTGCCTACGAAAAAATACAACCATAGTCATTTCTCCTTTGCTTTTCTCCAAGCAGAAACTAGCACGGAAAAATTAAAAAGATTATCCACCGAAGAGTAAAAAGATTATCCGCCGAAGAGAAAAAGATTATCCGCCGAAGAGATTGATCCGCCGAACGTGTTGGCGAGTCTATGCTGGTACTCTGATGCATTTCTTTTGCCCCAATCGAAAATCGGTAATCGAGAATCTAAAATTACCGAATGACCCGATCTGCTCTGGCCAAGACGTTGGCTGGAATGGTCACACCGATCTGCTTGGCGGCTTTCAGATTGATGACAAGCTCAAACTTGGTGGGCTGCTCAATGGGTAGTTCCGCGGGGTTGGCGCCTTTCAAAATCTTGTCCACGTATGTGGCCGCGCGCCTGTAGAGATCGGCTATCACTGGACCGTAGGCGATCAATCCCCCTTCCTGAGCGAATTGATTCGAGGGGTACATGCCAGGTAAATGCTGCTCGAGCGCCAGCTCGACGATGCGCTTTGAATTCAGAGTCATCACCGGACTTTGTAATACAAGTAGCGCCTGAGGCCGAGCCTTCGGCATATCGGCAAATGCCTTTTCGATTTCGGCCAAACTTCGGATCTTGTATGGAAGGAGCTGTACACCGACAGTTTTCGTGATTTTTTCTGCCTCATCGTACGATGGATTGCCACTTGTCGTGCCCGCCGCAGAATATGAAACAGCCATGGGATTCCAAAGGTAGGCCAAGCGCGTGATTTTCGGAAACGCCTCTTTCAGAATTTCGAGTCGTTTCCCGCTTAAATCTTCCTCGATAATACTAAGTCCCGTAATGTTGTGCCCAGGTTTCGCCAAACCCTCGGCGAGACCTGATTTGACCGGGTCTGCGCCCGTCGTTAGTACAATCGGTATCGTCTTTGTGGCTTCTGCAGCCGCCCGAGCGCTGTTTCCCGACGTAGTGACAATGACGTCCACCTTCAGTTGAACCAATTCATTTGCAAGTGAAGGAAGGCGATCCACTTTGCCCTCCGCATAACGGTAATCTAGGGCAATGTTTTTACCTTCGCGAGATCCCCGTTCTCGAAGGCCTTGTCTGAATGCTTCGAGATGTGGTTGATCGTGACCGCCAATAAAGAGAAAGCCGACGTGGGGAATGCTTCCTAATAGCTGCGCCTCGGCCACCGCATCTACAACCATGATCGCGATGACCAGAAGAAGGTAAATAAGCCTTTTCATCGCGTGTCCCTACCAAAGTGCTGAGTGCTGAGCGAGACGTACTGAGTCTTTCCTGATATTCACTCAGTCCTCAGCACTCGTTACTCAGCACTGTCATCTGATGACCTTGTCCGCCCGCGCCAGCACATTTGGCGGAACGGTCAGGTCGATCTGCTTCGCGGCCTTCAGATTGATCACCAGCTCGAACCTAGACGGCTGCTCAATGGGGAGGTCACCGGGGTTCGCGCCTTTGAGGATCTTGTCTACGAAAAGCGCGGCGTGCCGGTCCAGGTGGCGAAAGCTCACGCCATAGAAGATTAGTCCCCCCGCTTCGACAAACTGGATGTCATTGTACATCGCGGGCATCCGCTTTTTCACTGCAAGGCTTGCCAGGTGTGCTCGTTGAGAACGGAGAACGGCGCTGGTTAACGTGAGGAGTCCGTCAGCCCGCCCCTTGGCTGCCGCTTGAAATGCAGTCTCGATGTCCACGGCCTTTAAAACATCCACATGTTGAATCTGCACCTTGAATTCCTTTGCGGCGAGTTCTAGCTCTTTTATCGTCTGTTCCTGGCCCGGTTGGGTTGAAGTACCGAAAACGGCTATGCGGGAAAACTTAGGAACGATTTCCCCGAGAAGCTCCAGTCGCTTTCCACTTAATTCGGGCGAAAGCGTGGACAAGCCCGTAATGTTTCCTGCGGGCCGCGCCAGACTGGCAACAAACCCGGACCCAACGGGATCGGGATCGTTGGTCATGACAATCGGGATCGTCGACGTTGCTCCCTTGGCGGCGCGGGTTGCTTGTGCACCGGCCGTGACGATCACGTTCACCTTGAGACGAACCAGTTCGACGGCGAGCGCGGGGAGGCGACCGAGTTTTTCCTCCGCATATCGCGATTCGATGACGATGTTTTTCCCCTCCGTATATCCAAGATCACGCAGACCGAACTTAAAAGTTTCGACGCGAGCGGCGGCAGCGGGGGGCGAGACGGCAACTAGAAGTCCTATTCGGGCAACTTTTGTTGACTGCTGCGCCTGGACCGGCGCGCAAAGCGCAAATAACAAAGCGCCCATCGCAAAATGGACTGAGTGCTGAGCTATTAGTCTTGAGCTTTTCTTCATCCGAACCTCAGTCCTCAGGACTCTTACTCGGTACTGTCATCTTATGACCTTGTCTGCTCTCGCGAGAATTTTTTGCGGAACCGGCACACGAATTTGCTTCGCCGTCTTCAAATTGATGACCAGCTCGAATTTCGACGGTTGCTCGACGGGTAAGTCCGCGGGCTTCACGCCTTTTAGTATTCTATCGACGTACCAGGCCACACGACGGTAGCTGTCTGAGACGTCCGCTCCGTAGTACATGAACCCACCGTTTTCCACATATTCTCTTCTGCCGAAGACGGATGGTAACCGCTTTTTCAAGGCAAAGCTCGCTATTCGCTTCTGGTTCGTATTCAATAGGGCACTTGTCGATACGTAGAGTGCATCTGGACGTTCTTTGGTCGGGGTATTAAACTTTCTCTCGATTTCTTCCGCCGCGCGGATTTCCCAGGGTTGAATGATCAAACTCAGCGGACGGGCAGCCGCAGGAAGGGTTTCCTTCACTTCCGTGACGCTGGCGGGATTTTTTGGATCGTAGAGAGCCGCTACGCGGCTAATCTTGGGAACGGTTTCCTTGAGCAACTCCAACCGTTTGCCGGCAAGCTCTATCACGAGAAGAGTAAGCCCGGTTATATTGCCGCCGGGTCGGGCGAGACTTTGAACGAATCCCGCCGCTACTGGATCAGGACCGCCTCCTGTCATCACAATGGGAATCGTTCTGGTCGCGTCTTTGGCCGCTTGCACCGGCAAATCTCCTCCTGCGATGACAATGACATCGACTTTGGCGCGTACCAGTTCGGTGGCGAGTTCAACAAAACGCTCGCGCTGCCCATTTGCATATCGAGATTCAAACGCGATGTTCTGTCCTTCAACGTAGCCGAGATCGCGCAAAGCTAGCCGAATCGCCTCGGAGCGGGAAGAGTCATTAGCGAGATCGCGAGATGACAAATAACCTATTCGGAAGATTTTTGTGATTGGTTGCGCCTCACCGGACGAGCAAAGCGCCAAGAGCAAAGCGCAAAGCGCTGCATAAAACACTGAGCGCCGAGCTATGAGTGCTGAGTTTTCAGTCTTTGTGGG
>DATBEY010000460.1:0-3064 GCA_036558765.1 Binatia bacterium
GGCGCGGTAACGACCATGGTGAGGATCACCGCGAGCATCGCTCGCCGGGTGGTCTTTCGGAGCGGAAAACGCATTGCGGGACTCAGCTGGCTGATGCTTTCTAAGCCGGAGAAAGCGAGCCACGCCGAGGCGAAGCCGACCAAAAGATCGTAAAACGAAATGTCGGGTCCGGTTCCAAGCCGGCCAAGAACCGTATGCCACTCTGATGAATTCATGTTGAGCATAGCGGTGCCGATCACGAGAAGGTTTACGAGAAATGAAGCGCAGGCCATTACGAGCGCGACCGCCGCGCTTTCGCGAATGCCGATGATATTGAGTGCGGCGAGCACCGCGACACCGGTGCAGGAAAGCAGAACGACATGGCTGTCCAGTGCTGCAAAAGCACTGCCGATGTAGTGAAATCCCGAAACGGCTGAGATCGCGGTGGTGAGAAAATAATCCACGGTAATCAGCATGCCGCCGAGACATCCCCACATCGGACCAAACGCCTTGGTCGTGATGGTGACTACGCCGCCGCCTTCGGGATTACGCCAAGAAATTTCAATATATTTAAGAGAGAGAAGAACGAAGCCGCCGGTGGTGAGCAAAACAAAAAAAGGCGTCGCGTCCCGAACGTGGCCGTAGAGGATTCCGGGAACATAGTAGACCGAAGTGCCGATATCGCAGAAGACGACGGCCCAGGCCAAAAGCCAATTCAATTGTCGGGTGTCGTGAGTCGGTGCCACTAATCGTGAGCTGTTGGAACGAGCACTGGGCGACGCGCGAGCGATTGCCGTTTTGCTCTTGCATTGATATCGTTGTTCACCTTATCATACAAGATACCTTCTGCGCGTATGTCGCTGCCCGGACAATACTTCCAAAAACTCGTCGAGAGTTGCCCTGACATTATCATTTCCGTCGATAATCAAGGGACAATCATCTTTTATAACGACGGCGCGCGGCAAACTCTCGGCTTCAGCGACGAAGAAGTGTTGGGCAAAAACGTCGTCGAAATTTATCCGACACTCGCCGAGGCACGTCGAGTGATGGCGCGCATGCGCGCGCGCCGAGGGCGGGTGAGCAATTTCGAAACCGTATTCAAGACCAAAAAGGGCGAGCAGATCCCGGTAGCGATCTCGGCATCGATCACTTATGACGATAAGGGTGATGAAATTGGCTCCATCGGGTTTGCCAAAGACCTGCGGGAGATTCGACGGCGCGATCAGCTTGTGACCACGGGGGAAATCGCTATCGGCCTATCTCACGAAGTCAATAATTCTCTCGAAGTTTTGGTGAATCAAATCGAGATGCTACGACAATACGTCGAGCGCGTCGCGAGCGATGAGGATTATCTGATCGAGTCGGATCGGCTCGAGTCTCTGGCCTCGCAGGTCAAAAAAATACAAGACATCACCGGCCGGATCAGTCAAATAGCGGAGGAAGGCGAATACGGTACCCGCGAATACCTGAACGGCAAAATGATGACCGATCTGCACGTGGACAAGGCGGCCCAGCCCTGCGAACGGCCGAAACCTGACGAACGCTATCCGCTGAGCGGCCTCAAAGTTTTGGTGGTCGATGATGACGCCGGGATCTGCGATTCATTGCGCGATCTTCTGACCGCGGAGCGCTGCTGTGTGGAAATTGCTGCTTCCGGCGTCTTTGCGCTGGAGTGGCTGCGCCGAAAGGAATTCGACGTGGTTTTGACCGATGTTGTGATGCCGGACATGGATGGGTACGAACTGTATCAGGCCGTAAAGCGGCAAACTCCCAACCTCCCCGTGGTCTTAATGACCGCTTTCAATTACGACAAAGATCACATCATCAAGCGGAGCTGTTTACAGGGGTTGCAGGGCGTGATCTTTAAAAAGCCAGTCAATCCGGCGATGCTTAAAAAAGTGCTGCTGGAGCAATGTCGTCCAATGGAAAAAATTTCTGCCGCGCAGGCTTCACGCGATCCCCATCAAGTGCAAAAATCTGATTGAGCCGTGAGCAAGGAAGATCATTTTAATCACGGGATGGAGTTGTTCGCTCAGGATCAGTTGAGCGACGCCGTCGCGGCCTATCAGCGTGCTCTGGAAGAAGACCCTCAGTATGCCGACGCGCTCCATGCATTAGCCATGACGTATGCCCATCTGGGGAAGCTCGATGAAGCCATCGATTTCGCCAAGCGCTTGATCGCCGTCACGCCAGATGACGAATTGGCTTACACGAGTCTTTCTATGTTCTATCAGCAAAAGGGTCTCATCGCCGAGGCCGAGGAAATCGCCGCCAAAGCGCGCACGCTCGGTTGGAAGCGAGAATTGCGCGATAATCGAAACCCGCGCAAGGATTAGTTTCGCCCAAGGCGCGCGCTTTCCAAATTCCTGTCGCGCCTGCCGCATTTTCGCCGACGTTTTTTGCCCGCATCGCTTTCTATTTTGCTTGCAGTTTTAAATGGGAGTGGATAAATAGTAATCACCATTCCGCCCAAAAACATTTTCGCAGCGCCAGGAGTAAAAAGTGAATTCCATAACTAACCCGCTGGAGAAGCTGGTTAAGCTGCTTGCCGATGAATCGCGTGTCGATGAGAAGATTCGCGATACGCAGTCAGCCCTGATGCTGGTGAAAAAACGCGTGTCGGAGGCTCTCGCGCAGCATTATGTGTCTATGGGCGAATCGCGAATACAATTGCCGGAGGATCTTATGCGGGAAGAACAATCGTACGAGCGGCTTTTGCAAGCACTCCAGGACATGAAGAATGAAATCGCCAAACAGATAAGACCGGTGGAAGAGCAAATCATCCAGGCTAACGTCGATCACTTGCGTCAAACTTTCTCTCAGGAAAGTCGCAGATTAACGAAGTGCCTCGAAGAGATCGACGACAACATTCTTGCGTGCCGTCAGTATCTGCAGGACTACGAGCGCATTCGCTCGAGTCTCCATGGCCTAAATGAAAAACTGACGCAGCTTGGGGCCGAGTCGATACAAGTGCCGGACGGTTTGACGAACGCGGATCTGGGCGAGATCGTTAAGCAGCGAATCGAGAACCTGCGATCGCAGGGCAAGGTTTGAGCTGAAATCGATCCCATTCGCCTGCGCTGTA
>DATBEY010000461.1:0-5653 GCA_036558765.1 Binatia bacterium
CAGAGAGCTGATTCCCAGAGCATTGCCGGCGCCGTTCACTGCGGCAGAGATCGCGATCCTGAACGAGGCCGATCTAAATCAGGAAATCAGTCCCGGCAAAATTCTCAAGATTCCATCACAGCGGTAGTAGAATAACGGCAAGGCTAATCTTGCTTTTCTGGTTTGGCCAGTTCGGGAAAATCCTTGAGCTGCAGTTTGCCTTCTTTGTCTCTGACCAGAATCTCAATCTTTTTTTCTACTTCATTTAGTTTTTGATTGCAGTGCTTGACTAAGCCGACGCCCGCCTCGAAAGCGGCGAGCGAATCTTCCAGTGAAAGTTCACCGGACTCGAGCTGTTCCACTATTTGCTCGAGTTGTTCCAGCGCAGTTTCGAATGTCTGATTCAGGGTTTCCTTGGCCGCCATAAAAGTTCGATCCCACCAAGTAAGATAAAATTACGAGACAATTTTAAGTAACTCCAGAGGGTTTATCCGCGCTCCCGAGAGACGGGCGCCCCAATGGAGATGCGGCCCTGTAACTCGCCCAGACGCTCCGGACAGTGCGATGATGTCGCCGCGTTTCACCAACAATCCTTGCTCAACTCTGAATTCCGACAGATGAAAATACATTGTGAAGAGTCCGCCACCGTGGTCGAGAACAACGCTTCCTCCGGCAAAAAAATAATTGCCCACCAGTACAACCCGGCCGTAATTACTCGCCAGGACCTCGGTTCCGAATGGCGCAGACAGATCCGTGCCGCTATGCGGCGCCCGTGGCGAACCGTTGATGATCCGCCGCATGCCGAACGATGATGCGGAGGCCTCTTGAGGCACCGGCCTAACAAACGGCGCTTCCCAGAACCGCTCGGCCGACGAAGAGGCAAAGGCGCGGGCGAAATCCGCCTGCTCGCGAGCGATCTCCTCGGCGGTTTCGGGGCTCACCTGATCGAAGCTCGGTGGAACGCTGAATGATTCCGTTCTGAAGGCCGTGGCTTTAACATGCACCGGCACCTTGCGCTCATAAAGAGTGCCGCTCCGAGTGGTCGCCAGCAACAGGAGTTTCGAAAGCCCGGGTTTCGCTTCGATATCCGCACCAATGAGACCGGTGAAAGAGGAGGCCCCGCTTTGCCGAAAATAGACCGGCGTCTGTCCCAAATGGCCTTCCACTTCAGCCAATGCTGCGCCGCTGATGCGGATTTCAGTCAATCCCCCTTGAAGGATCTCCACTGCTTTTGGCCAGCGTACCTCGGTACGCCCAGCGGCGTACAGGAGCACGGTCGGATCAAAAGAGCAGCTGAGCAGCGCTGCAATCATCCAGCCTGCGAGCCTATTCACTTTCTTCCACACGACAAATCGATTTTCCTTGCGAAAAGGTAATGCGAATACGATCGCCCACCGTCAAGGCATCGGCTCGTTTGACAATCTGCTCTTCGGGCAGCTTGTGGGCGATCGCATACCCCCGATCGAGCACCGCTAACGGACTCAACGCATTCAACCGAGCCGCGCATTCAGACAAACGGTTCTGGTTTTGCCGAAGCCGCTCTTGAAAACGGCGTAATAGATCGATCGATAAATCATCCAGCCGCTGTTGATGGTCGCGCACCTTACGGCTCGGATCGGCCAGTCGTTTCACCAGACCGCGAAGGCTTTCCCGCGCCGATGCCAGAACCAGATCTACGCTCCTGCGGAGCTGGAGCCCGACGACGTCAAGTTGCTCACGCAAATCGAGTTTACGGGGAACGATCATTTCTGCGGCAGCAGTGGGTGTGGGAGCACGACAATCTGCGACAAAATCCGCTATGGTGAAATCGACCTCGTGCCCCACTGCCGAAACCACCGGAACGTTCGAAGCGAAAATCGCCCGCGCTACGACTTCTTCGTTGAAAGCCCACAGATCCTCCAGGGATCCGCCGCCGCGGCCGATGATAATGACATCGACGGCGCCGAGCTGATTGAGATCGTGAATACCACGGGCAACTTCTCTCGCGGCGCCGTCACCCTGGACCTTCACCGGCCGAACTATAATCCGCCGGTCGGGGTAGCGGTCATCGATGATGCGCAGCATATCGCGCAAAGCAGCGCCGCCATCCGAGGTTACAATGCCGATGGTTCTTGGCAGGAATGGCAACGGTCGCTTGCGCTCCTCGGCAAACAGGCCGTCCGCAAGGAGCTTCTTTTTCAGTTGCTCGAAGGCTATGTAAAGGGCACCTTGTCCCCGCGGTTCGATTTCCTCAACATACAGTTGCAAATCGCCACGAACCGTATAAACGCTCACCCGACCGAAACACAAAACCGCCATGCCGTTTTCTGGAGTGAAGCGCAGGCTTAAGCCCTGGCGGCGAAACATAACCGCGCAGATTTGGCTACGATCGTCTTTCAGCGTGAAATAACAGTGGCCGGAGGGCGGGACGCGAAAGTTGGAAATCTCCCCTTGCACCCAGACTGTGTCCAAGTGCGATTCAAGCGAGCCTTTGATCAGCTCATTGAGCTCGCTGACACTCAGAAATCGTCGGGCGACGGCTGCAAACAACGGCAGATCGGCTTCGTGGTTCAGCAACCGTACCATCTTAGCTTCTAGCTTTTAGCACAAACAAATTAGCCCTCCGAGGGGAGGGCTAATTGAAAGCGTAATCATGCCGTCAGTTTTCGGGAGGTTAAGCCGCCTTTTTTTGCACGATCTGTTTGAACACATCCCAGCTCTTCAGCAGGTCGAGGGCGCGCTTGAGTTGCGCGTCGTTGTCGATCGTTTCATCGCCCGTGGGTCCGGATGACGGAATCTGCTTCTCCTTCTCGAGCTGTTCTTGCGGAATGCTCGGAGACTGCTGCGGGTTCTGCAGGTGGCCCGGCAAATTCTCTTCCCGTAAGCTCGGCCGCCGTGGCGCATCCGGCTTCTCTTGCCCTGTCGTGTTCTCGACAGTGATATCGGGTACGATACCGGTCGCCTGTATGGAACGGCCGTTGGGTGTGAAATAGCGCGCGGTGGTCAAACGGAGCGCCGAGTTGTCATCCAGCGGCAGGATGGTTTGCACTGATCCCTTGCCGAATGTTTTGGTTCCGAGCACTACTGCGCGCCGATGATCCTGCAGCGCGCCGGCGACGATTTCCGAAGCGCTCGCGCTACCGCCATTGACCAGAACGACGATTGGGAAGTCGTTCCACGTCCCTTCCTTTTGCGCAAAATATTTCTGCTTTTGCGCTTCAATCCGTCCTTCGGTGTAAACAATCAGACCGGATTCCAAAAACATGTCAGAGACTCGCACAGCCTGGGTTAAAAGACCGCCGGGATTATTGCGCAAGTCAAGCACCAGGCCTTTGATGCCGCCCTTTTCCGCAGCCATCTTTTCCAGCGCGCGCTGCATATCCCGGTCGCTCCGCTCCTGAAACTGTGCCAACCTGATATAACCGTAGCCGGGCTCTAAACTGCGGCTACGCACGCTCTGCACTCGAATAATATCCCGCACCAAACTGACATCGATGAGATCTGAAACACCTTCACGCTTAATCGTCAGGTTAATTTTACTACCTCTGGGGCCGCGCATTTTCTTCACCGCGTCCACCAGCGACATATCTTTGGTGAATTCGTCTTCAATCTTGAAGATTTGATCTCCCGGCTTAATGCCCGCCTTCGCCGCCGGCGTGTCTTCGATCGGCGAAACAACGGTCAAGATTCCTCCCTTGACTGTGATTTCAATGCCGAGGCCGCCAAAACGGCCTTGCGTATCGCTTTGCAGCTCCTTGTAAAGATCGGGAGTTAAATAGGCGCTGTGCGGATCGAGGGAACTCAACATGCCATTGATCGCGCCGTTGACTAAACTTTTCGTTTCGACGTCCTCGACATAATTTTTCTTGACAATGGAAAGAATGTTGCTGAAGGCCTCCAGGCTTTCATAATCTTGTCGCCCTACCGCAGCGACATTCGGCACCCAGTGAGCCGATAAGAAAAATCCCAAAGCCAGACCCACGACCAAAAGCAAAAACGGCGTTCCGTGTTTACGAACCATTCGCATCGCGATCTCCTATCACTTTCAACCAACGTGACGACTCAGTTTATCTTAAGAGAAATAAAATAGCTATTGCTTACGAAACCATGGCAGAGGATCCACGGAGTGACCATCTTTGCGCATTTCGAAATAGAGTTTCGACCCTGCCAGAGAGTCACTGTCCCCCGCCTTGCCTACGACCTCGCCTCGTTTTACCTCGTCGCCAGTTTTTTTAAGAATTTCGGACAGATGCCCATAAATAGTATAGTAACGCTCACCATGGTCAATGATGATCATTTTGCCATAGCCAGCGAAGCGGTCGGCGTAAACCACGCTACCCTTCTCGACCGCCTTGATTTCTTCACCAACTGGGGCATCGATGTCAATACCCTTGCGAACAATTTCAGCGGCAAACTCGGGATGTTTAAATTTACCAAAAGGCGCAATTACCTTGCCCGTTGCCGGCCACTCCATTTTCCCGCGCAGTGCCTCCAGCCCCGTCCCCGGACTCCCAGGCGGGCGCGTTTCCCTTGGCTTGTTCAGCGCGCGCTTCGCGATCTCCTCAATCACTTTTTCGAGCCGCGCCGCAGCGGCTTCCATTTCGCGTAACATCTTTAAGCGGGTATCTTTTTGTCGGCGCACGCTCGCGAGCAAAATTTGCTTCTTCGCCGCTTCGCGGCGTACGGCCTGCTTGGCCGCGGCGAGCGCACGCTGCTCCTCGTCGAGCTCCTGTTTTTTCGTCGCGAGCTCGCGGCGGAGAATTTCCTGATGCTCGCTCTCCTGCTGCAACTTGAGCAAGAGCTGGCGATCAAACGACAGCGCGATTTCCAAATATTTACGTCGCCGTAAAAGATCGCTCACCGGGAAGTTTCCATTGAGGATCGCGAACGGGCTACCCGATTTGTGCCACTTGTAAAGCGCCGCCGCGCGTCGATTGAAAATGGTCACACGCAAAGTCATAGAATCATCAAGGGATCGCGCTTCCGACTCCTTGAGCGCCAGCTCGTCGGCCACGGCGAGCCATTTCGCGTTCGCACGCTTTAGCTCCTGGTTTCGCGTGTCGAGGTCGTTTTGAATTTTTCCCAAAGAATCGAGCACCGAGCCTTCTTTGACTTGTAGCTGCGAAAGTCCTTTTTTTTCGTTCTCGATCTTTTTCCGGATGCCTTCGAGTTCGCGATTGGCCGGCGCGCCGCGCGCTGTGCCCGGCAGAACCAAGGAAATCCCCAGGACGAGAGCTAAACTGCCACTTCGGAACTGCGCCACGTCTTGACGATCCTTCGAAGAGAAACAAGACTGCCGATGGCCCCTAACATCAAGCCAGTCGCAACTAGAAAAACGGCTCCTTCCAGATCCAAAAACCGCACATGGCCGACCGACCATAAAGCACCAGCGAGTCCTTCGATCTGCTCGCGCAGGAGAGCATAGCCGCCCCAGAGTGCCGCCAGCGCCAGGGCCGCGCCGACCATTCCTTGCAGCATGCCTTCGAGCACGAAAGGCGCTTGAATCAAGGTTTCCGAAGCGCCGACCAGCTGCATGATCTCGACCTCGCCGCGACGCGCGTAAAGCGCCAGTTTGACCGTACTGCCGACGATAAAAAAAGTGGCCAGGAAAAACACCCCAGCGACGATCCATTTGGCCCACGCGATAGCGAGCACCGTCAAGCCGAGTCGTTCCACCCATTGCTGCGGGTATTCA
>DATBEY010000462.1:0-7154 GCA_036558765.1 Binatia bacterium
CTGTCCACTCCGGCCGAAACACCGGCGCCAATTCTTCCGAACCCAGATTCACCGAATGAAGCTGCTTCAAGTTTTCCACGTAGAGCTCGATGATCTTCGAAAACTCGTCGAGGTCGCCTGGTTTCGGTTCCAATCCTTCTCGCTTGAGCATGGCGCGCAAATTATCCTCGATGATTTTGTCCATGGTTAGTCTCCTCTAGCGCGGCTGCGTGATGACATCGACGACCGCTGGCTTGCCGCCCTCGACGATCTCGAGGGCTTTGTCCAAAGTCGGGCCGAGCTGATCGGGATCCGTAATCGGTCCAAAGCCATCCACGTGCAGCCCCCGCGCAATCGTCGCCAGATCCGGTGCCGGTTCTTCGATGCGGATGCCGATACCCTTGTTCTCGACCGGGCGTTGGCGCGCTCGCGCCATGCGCTCCTGGTGCTCTTCATCGTTGTAGTAAGAACGGTTGTTGAGCACAACCGCGAGCAACGGAATCTGGTATTTGGATGCGGTCCAGAGGGAGTTGGACGTCATCAAGAAATCACCATCGCCTATGATTCCGACGCACAGACGGCCGCTTTCCTTGAAACCGAGTGCGGCGCCGATCGACGAAGGCAATCCATAACCCACGCCGCCGCCACGGCCACCGCCCATGCCGTGAGCCGGTTCGGTCACTTCGATCGCTTCGCGCCAGCGCCGCCCATGCGCCGACACCAGCGCCCAGGATTTTCCTTGCACCCGCTTGTTGATCTCGCCAAACAAGCGCGCCTGTGAGATCGGCTTTTCATTCCAGGTTTTTTCCATCCACTCCTGGCTCTTTTTTCGCGTGTCGCGGTAGATCGCCTCGATTTTTCCGCGCCGTTCTTGGACTTGTTTGGCGGAGTCTTTATTGGCGCTCAACCGTTCGCGCACCTGCTCGACCAATTGCGGCAGCGCGATCGCTGTATCGGCTGCCATAGGCACATGCACGGGCAGGAGCCACATATTGTCGCTGACCCAGCTCTGCCGTTCGAGATCCAGCAAGGTGATGTGAATCAGTTTGCAGCTCGGCGCCACGATCGGCGCGAAATTACCGCGCTCGCGCACGGATGGGCCGAGCGGCACGCCTAGACTCGGCACGTCGAGCGCAAGGACAACATCGGCACCGCGCAAGGCCTCTTCGCGCGCATTGGTCAAATTTAACGGATGCGTGCTCGGGAAAGCGAAGCGCCCGTCGGAATCGATCACCGCCGCCCCGAGCGCTTCCGCCAGATCGAGCAGCGGCGGTAACGCCTTTGGATTGCGACCGACTTCTCCGGCCACGATCACCGGCCACTCGGCCTCGGCTAGAAGGCGCGACGCATTGCGCAGCGATTCCGGATTCGCACCGGGGCCGGGCGCTGGCCGAAACAGCTGCGCGTGGGGCACGATCATCGGTTTGTTAATTTTCGCTTCCTGAACATCCGTGTCGAGGCAGATATAGACCGGCCCCTTCGGCTCGGTCATCGCGATGCGATAGGCTTTGAGGAACGATTCCGCCACAGCGTCCACGGAATTGGGCTGGTCATCGAATTTGACGTACTCGCGCACGGCGTTGCCTTGCACCAAAGCAGTGTGCACCCAGTCGGTGGAGCGCCGGTTGGTGGTGTCGAGCGGACCGCCGCCGCCGAGGTTGAGAATCGGCGTGCGGTCGCACCAGGCGTTGAAAATCGCCATGCTGGCGTGCTGCAACCCGACGATATCGTGCAGGCCTGTGGCCATGATCTGGCCCGTCGCGCGCGCGTAACCGTTCGCGAGCGCCACGGCGATCTCTTCGTGCGTGCACATGATCATCTCCGGCCCTTTGCCGCCCTCAAAGTTCACCAGCGAATCGTGCAGGCCGCGATAGCTCGCGCCGGGATTGAGCGCGATATATTTAATCCCCAGCTCGCGCAGGACTTCGACCATCAGATCGGAACCATACTGTGCGTTGCTCTTGCGGCCGATGCCGGCTGCCCAGATTTCCGCGCCGCCTTTTGCTTCTGCCATCTCTCCTCCCGCCTTCTAATTTCGGATTTGCTCGATTTCTCGGACGAAACTCATCCGCTCCGAAGATCACGCAGCAAACGAAGATGGTAAATAAGCCCTTTCCTAACCTTCGAGCCTTCGGGATGAACTATTTTCTCTACCGTCCCAACCGTTCCAATGTCGCGACGTAATCGCGCACACCGCGCGCTACGTCGTATGCCGGCTCGTAGCCGAGATTTTTTTCCGCCGCCGAGATATCGAACACGCAATAACTCTGTTTGCTCCGACCCAGCTTACTCGGGCCGGGCCCGAGCTCAATCTTGTGGTTCGGATATAGCTTGGCGGCGGCGTTCAAAAAATCCCTGGGCGTCGAAGCCCTGCCCGTGCCGATATTGAAAATCCATTCACTCGGAGCAGCGGCTTTCAGAGCGAGATAAACAGCGCGCCCCACGTCGCCAACATAAACCGCATCGTTCAACTGATCCCCGCCCTGCGCGATCACCCAGCTTTCACCGCTGCGCGCCTTCTCGATCAATTGGCCATAAAACGACAGCGGCCCGTGACGCGCTTCCTTTCCCGGCCCGTAGATTGAGACGAAGCGCAGCGCAATGAATTCAATGCCATAGGTTTCACGATAATACCGGCCCAGCTCCTCACAGCAAACCTTGATTGAGCCGTACAGATCCGCCGGTCGCTTTGGATAATCTTCGCGCACGGGTTTACATGTGGGGGGCGCACAATCGCCGGTGATTTCACCATAGGCTGCCTTCGAGCTGGTGAAGACAACGCGTTTAATCTGCTTCTGGCGCGCGGCTTCCAAGACGTTGATAGTGCCGTCGAGACCGACCTTCACCGCAAGTCGCGGATCGGCCTCCGCCGGTTCCGGCATCAACGCTGCAAGATGCGCGATATGCGTGATCTGATGCCGATCGACAATATTTTCCAATGTCGCGCGGTCACAAATATCGCCAATTTCGATATCGACGCGATCCTTGATGTCGGCCATCAACGTAAGATCCATCCGATTATCCATGAGCACCGGTCGCAGGCGGTCCTGCACCATCAAGCGCGCCGCCACCGCGCCGTTCACACCCAGACCTCCGGTGATCAACACTTTCATCGTTGGCTCCTTGATCAGAACGCAATCATCCTTCTAGCTGTTTTTTTGCGCTTTTGTCCAGTGCGTGCAGCCCGGAGTTGCAAGATTTACTCGCGATGCATTCGACATCCGAAAGATTTCTCGCTTGGCTCGGAACGGCAACTAAATGAAACCCCGTACCATCTCGAACGGAGTGAGAGGATAACCGCCAGCAGGCATCCGGATTAGAAAAAACCGCCTCGATTGCGGCGTGCGCCGGAATGACGAACCCAGCATCGAGTCTAACCAAAGATATTTTCTCTTGGTCGTAAATCAGAGGCACCGATCCTGCCGTTCAGTCGAACCAGTGCCTTTGCGCGAGAATGTACTCCGCCGTGCGATAGGTGAGCGCCGCGACCGTGGCGGTCGGCGGATAACCGGCCATGGTGGGGAAAACCGAAGATCCGACGATGAAAAGATTCGGGATATCATGCGCCTGGCAAAATTCGTTGACCACTGAGTTCTTGGGATCGTTGCCCATCCTTGTCCCGCCTGCCCAGCGATTGGGCCGCCCCTTTTCTTCGGTCCAGACTTTGCTCGCCCCCGTGGCGCGCATGATTTTCTCTCCGACGCCGGCCATAAATTTTTGCAAGCGCCGCTCATTCTGATGAAAATCGAAGGTCACGCGCGGCAATGGCACGCCCCAGCGATCGCGATGATGCGGATCGAGATCGACGCGATTGTCTTTGTGCGGCAGCGTTTCGGGTTGCATGTTGAGATCCATGGTCCGAGTGTAGTGGCGCGTATAGAACTCCTTGAACTCTTTTCCCCACGACCTCACGTCCGGCGGCAGCACATCGAATCTCGCGATCGGCGTGCCATCGCCGCTCGTGCCAATAGTTCCGCCGCGGATAAACCCCAAGCCACTGTGATCGAAATTGTTGCCGTTGAAGTCATCGATGCGCATGGCCGCGGAACCTGGGCCGATGAAGCCGTTGATGATATAATCGTCGAACGCGCCCATGGCGCGCACATCGCCATGCGCCATGATGTTTCGTCCGACATAGCCGCTACTGTTCGCAAGGCCTTTTGCGAACCGGCCCCGGCCGGTTTTTGACAACAGCAGCAATCGCACGTGCTCGAACACGAAGGCGCTCAAGATCACCACACGGGCATGCAGTTCACGCCCTTGCCCTTCCGCATCGAAGTAGCTCACACCTTTCACACGTTCATCGCCGTCGGTATTGATGCGAAAAACCTTCGAGCGAGTTCTCAGATCGAAATTGCCGGTTTCGAGCGCCACGGGAATCGTCGTATAAAGCGTTGCGGCCTTGGCATGAACGTGGCAGCCATAGAAATTGCAATGACCACAATAGACACAGGCGGGCCGTTCCGGAATTCGCGAGTCGAACGGCTCCGGCGGCCGATAGGACCGGGACAGAATTCCTGCTGCCGTATCGTAAGGATGATAGCCAAGCTTGTTGCATGCTTCTAAAAAAAGTTTCATCCGCGCGCTGTGGCGCAGCGGCGGCAAGGGAAAGCCCCGTTTGCGCGGGCCGGCAAATGGATTCGCGCCGGCTTCACCCGAAATACCAAACTCCCACTCGAAGCGCTCATAATAGGTCTCGAGATCGTCATAGCTCAGCGGCCAATCGACAATATCGTAGCCGGTAAGATCGGCGCCCGCTCGCTCCGCATTGCCGCTTTCGATCTCATTGCTGAAAAGTTTGAAGTCGGCGGGCATGTAGCGCGACGATTGGCCGGTCCAGTGCAGCAATGCCCCGCCAAGAACATTGAGCGGGCTAGTGCGGTATTGAAGCCGGCTCTTGTCGCCGGTTTTGTTTCGGGTCGTCGTCGGTTCATCGCGCACCCATTCCAATTGCTCGGGACGAATCAGGAAGCGAATCGAGTCCCGCGGCGCATAGTCTTCGTGCTTCGGCGCAGGGCCGCGCTCGAACCCAACGACCTTCAATCCCGCGGAGGCGAGTTGTTTCGCCATAATGCCGCCCAGCCCACCCACTCCCACAATGCAGACGTCGCAGGCATCGGCATGTAATTGCTCCACGTTTATTTCTCCTGCGGTTTGGACGAATGCACCGCTACGGGCTCTAGATCGGTGCGTTTGTTGATGTACGCATCGGCATATCCGAATTGCTGACCGGGAAAATCGACAAGCCGCCAGCCGACCATGTCGCGATTACCACCATACTGAGGCTCGCAAAAAACGCCTTCCAGAACATGGCACCGTACGATGTCAAAAAAATCCACGGCCAGTTTGAAGCCGGATACCGCGCCGGTTTCGAAGTCGACCAGCACTTCATCTTTTTGAGCTTCGCTGAGCAGACAAAATGACCGGCGAAACTTCGCCTTCGCCCATCGCTCGATGGCGCGCAAGCCGCGGCGATAAACTGGCGCGAGCACTGCGTAATCCCCGGCAAGAGCGAATTCGATGTACTGAACCGCGCCGATCTCCACCGCCCCGGGTGTTTCCGTCCGGGGAAAAATCCGATCCGCAATGGCCGCCAGAATTTTACTTTCCTCAGGCGTCAAGACATTGGCGCGATGGTTCATCGAATCCATAATGACCGGTCCTCGAAGATGTTCATTGAATTGAATAGCAGAATCGTCGGCCCAATAGCTAATGCATTACAGAAAAAAACACATCACTCGGCGGGATTAGGTAATGGAAGAATCGAATTTCTTTGCGGCCGGTTCGGCGAGAATTGTTTCGCATCGGTCGAGCAGTTTCGTGACCTGATTTTCCACGATCAGCAAAGCACGGTGCTGCGGTTTGACAAAATCCTGCGCCACCGCATGGTCGAGAAAATTGATCAGCGAATCGTAATATCCGTCGACGTTTAGAAGGCCGCAGGGCTTGTTGTGTAGACCGAGTTGGGCCCAGCTCAGCACCTCGAAAAATTCTTCCATCGTGCCAATACCGCCGGGGAGCGCGATGAAACCCGCGGCCAATTCGGCCATGAGAGCTTTCCGCTCGTGCATGGAGTGAACCACGCGCAACTCCGATAAACCTGTATGCGCAACTTCTTTGCTAACCAACCCGTCCGGAATGACGCCGATCACATAACCGTCCTGCAAGGCTGTGTTGGCGATAATGTTCATCAAACCGACATTGCCGCCGCCATAAACGACGCCAAAGCCCCGTTTAACCAATTCGCCAGCGAATTCCGTCGCTGCCTGAGCGTATTTCGGCGACACTCCATGGCGGGATCCTGTAAATACACAAATGCTCCGTTCCGGACGGTTCATTGTATCTATGCTCCGACTAGCTCCGACTGTAGATTTACGCCGTGAAATTTTTGACTTAATAAATTGCCGCGCCGACTTCTATCGCGGCGATCTCAGTGGCGCTCAAGCTTCGCCAGCAGGGAAAAAAATCCATCCATATCGGCGAAATCCGGGAGCACGTCCGACGCCCCTGCGGCGATCAGTCTCTCTTTTTGTGCGCCGGCACCGATGCCAAGAAAGCGAATCCCGAGCAGCCGGGACATTTTTACATCCCAGACGCCATCACCCACATAAATCGTCCGATGCCATTCCTTGCACTTATCGTCGGCAGTCCTGGCCGCGGCGATCCGCACAATGGTTTCACGATCCGGCGCGTCATCAGCGGAAGCCGCGGGATAATCGTCGTACCGAAAGCCGGCACTGGCCATCTTGATCCGCGCTGCATCGGACCATGACCCGCCCGCCAGGCCGACTCGATAATCGCGGAGCTCTTTCAGTCGGGCGAGTAGTTGCGGAGCACCGCGGATCGGAGCAAAAGGCTTCTGCAGCGCCGCCAACCGAAACAACCGGACAAGATAGTCCCTAAACTCTACGATCTCCGAAGTAGTTGGACCGCGGTCACGCCGAGATTCAAAAACCTCCTCAAAAATCCCTGCGTCCGTCGTATTTCTGTAGCGGGACCAATCTGGATCCACATCTGAAAAGCCGCAGACGTCGACAAAGGCTTTCAAAAAGCAGCGCGTATCCACGTCCATGGTGTCCGTCAATGTACCGTCTATGTCGAATAAGATCAGTCCCATACAAAACTAAAAAGCTGCTGGAATAATCCGTTTTAGAAAGACCGGGCGCGAGATAACC
>DATBEY010000463.1:0-10086 GCA_036558765.1 Binatia bacterium
CGCGGCAGGGAAATAAATTCCGCCGCAAAGTTTTCCGCCTGCGGCGCCGATGAGGCGAAGGACTGCATGACTTTTGTCATTTCCTGAGCCAGCTCATCCGCGCTGGCAATCTTTGGCTGATAAATTTCCATGCGCGTTCCCGCAAAAACTTGCACATCGATCAAGTCGGCGATTTCTGTCAAGCGCTGGATGTTGGATGGCAAATCCATAACGATCAGAAAATTGCCGCGCGGGTTTTCAATGATTTCTCCGCCAGGCTGCAGAAAAGGAGTCAAGACTCGTTTCATTTCCGCCACGGAGAAAAACCGCACGGGAATCACTTGCAGCGCATAACTGTCTTCGCGATTCTGACCCAGGGGCCGCGCCAAGCCCTTACCGTCCTTGATCGGCATGATGTGATAGAGATTGCCCGTGCGGACCGCAACGGCGCCATTCATGCGCAGGATCTGATGAAATATCGGCAGCAGGTCTTCTGACCGCAGAGGTTCAGCGCTATTGATCGTCACCGTCCCTTTCACCTCCGGATCGATGGTGTAGGTGAGTCGCAATTGCTGCGCGATGATATGAATAATTTCGACCAAGTCGGCGCGGTTGAAGTTCAACGAAATCATGCCGCCTGGGGCCGGTGCTGCAGAAAATCTTCGTTGTGGCGGCGCAGAAGGTATGGGCGCATTTTCGCCTGCAGGAGCCCCTGACGGAGGCGGCGTGGCAGCTTCCGGCGGAGTTGGCGCCGACGGCTGAGCTTGGGGGGCAGGCTGCTGGCTTTGAACCTGAGCCGGGGATTGCCCCGGCGGAACAATTCGCCGCGGTACAACCGGCGTCGGCGCCTGCTGCGTGGCAGGAGGTTGAGCCGGCGCCGTCGGTGTCGGGACGTTGGTGCTGGGCAAATTTGGGCTCGGCGCTTGTTGAGCAAACAGCGGAGCAGCCACGGCAGTCGCAACCAGCGCCGCCAGCAATTTCGTCAGGTGCTTGTCTGGCATCGAGACTTTACCTCCTAAACTTTTCATTCCGATGCCGGATTTCCCGGCACTGGTACTCGACCGCGGCGCGGCAAGTTTGGTAGAACGCGCGGCGGCTGGGCAGCTTGCGCCGGCGGTATGATTTGACCGGGGGGCGCCGGTCGCGGGGCACTAACCTCGACTTTGCGGAAATAGTCGAGGAGAACCTCTACCCGTGCGGTATCTTTTGTAAAGACAATTCGTCTATCGCCAATTTCAGCGAGCTTATAACCTTCAAAATCATCACCGAGCTTGAGCCGTATCGGAGCCGCAGGTTGCGCAGCCGCGCCTTGAGCCGGTGCGGGGTTGGCGTCCTGAACAACGGCAGTACGGTCATTACCGATGATTACGGTCCCCATAAGAATCAGATTACGAATGCGCTGAGATGACCGGGAATTCTCTTCCGCTTCGCGAGTTGCGCCCGCGCCCCGCTCCGGATCAAACAAATTTTTGCTCACGATCATGTCCGTATTGATAACCGGTTTAGATGCAATCGAAGTCGGCTTCTCAGAGTCAGAGAGTGGTAACGAAACCGCCTTTGCCGGCGCCGGCAGAATCCATGGGTCATCGTTCCATGCCCGGTAGGTGCTCCAGCAAACGAATCCGATGGCTACTCCCAACAAAATACTCAGCAGTGAAGATCGGGTTAAAATGGGTCTTGCTCCATCAAATACGTCGAGAAATGCCCTAATTTACGCCCACCGCGAACAAGCGTCAATTTAAAATTCGCTTGCAAGTCGCTCTAAAACTGCTTGGCATGCAGTTGCGTGAACCAACTTCGACCGTAAACGGTTGCTTCCGCGGTGCTAAACACCTCTCGATGAAGATTTGGTCGGATTAGTGGGCGATTCGGGTTTCCCGCTCACTGTCGGCTGTGCACGCGCAAAACCGACAATCGTAATACTCACGCGCAAATTCTGCGCGGGTAACTGCGGCACGCCTGGGGCCTGGGGAAAGCCAATCGGACGGAAGAGCGAACGCACGTTAATCTCATCGATAACCAGCAATTTGGGCGAGGTCTCAATACCTTTCACGAGATTGGCAACTTGCTGAATTTGGCCGCCAACCTCCATCTGGATAGCGATTTTTGAAAATGGCCCTGCCGGCTCGGGATTGAGCACACGCGTGGTGATGACCTGCGTACCCTCTCGGGTGGCTAACGCTTGCACAGCCTCCTGCAGGTCCGATGCGTTCACCGAGGGTGTATCGCCGGTAAGAAGCTTTGGCTCCTGCGCCTTACTTTCCTTGCGCGCGGCTTCGAGGGCCGCGAGCATGGCTTCCTTTTGGCCGACATAACGAAGATTCTTCGTCAATAGTTGCGGTTGGCTTTCAAGCTGCTGCTTGACCCATTCGCGCCGCTGCAGAAACGGCGTGATCACGGCATATTTTGCAACAAACGCCAGGAGAATCAGCGCGGTCAATACCACCAAACCGCGCTCGCGCTTGGATAGTCTTTGCCAAATCGTGTTCATCGAGCTGCTTTGGTTTCCTTCGGCGGAGCACTGGCGGGCGCTTTAGTCGTACCGCCAGAGTTTGATATCGGCTTTTCCAAGTCGGCCTTCAACGAGAAGGTCTCACGATTATCGCGGCCGCGGTTCGACGGCGCGTTAAAGCCGACGTTCTCAAAAACCGGCGAGCGCTCCAGAAGTGGAATTAACGTCGAAGCGTTTTCTGCATTCCCTTGAACCTCTAACGAGCCGACTCGATAACGTAGATTTGAGAAATACACTGTATTGGGGACAATTTTGGAGAGTTCGTCGAGCACTCGAAGTGTTTCACCGCGCCGCTGTTCGAGCTCTGCAAGCAACCTTGCTTGTTTGCGCAGCTGTTCGAGCTGGCTCTCCTCGCGCTGGAGCGCGCTGACGGTTGGCTCGAGCTTGCGATTTTCGTTTTGCAACTGCCTTAGCCGCAGCTCATCTTTAATGGGATAACTCACCCCCCAAGCCACCAATGCGACCAGGAAGAAGCCCAGCAGCAAGACATTCAGTAAGGACAACCCCTTGTTGCGATCACGCTCACTGCCTTCATGGCGCAATAAATTTGCACTGAACGAGGCTTCTCGAACCCCGCGCAAAGCTGCGCCGATGGCCGGCAATGTCTCGGCTTCGAGCGGCGCCGTCATCCCCTTCAGGCGAAGGCTGCCTAACGCAGTGAGATCTTCGGCACCCGCCAAATGCTCATGCGCCAATCCATTCAAACCGGACAAATCTCCACAGCGGAAAACTCTGGGGATCAGGCTCATATTTTCTTGCAGCAGTTCTTTACCCGTAGCTTGAGCCCAGTCGTCGCCGGGGATTTGATTGCAGAAAAGCAGTTGCGTGTCCGGTTGCCATGCATCCGAGCGCGTCTTAAAAGCAATCATCTCCCAATGCCGCGGGCGCGCCGTCACGATACCGACCGCGCCGACATTCGATCCATCGCTGAAAAGCAGATAATTCGCCAGCGCTGTAATGGTCGTTTCAACGCCCGCGACTTTGATGTCTAACGACTCGAGCAAATTCAGTACGGTATCGACATTTTTCTTCGGGAGCGCAAATAAATAAACGCTGAACCTTTCGCCTTTTTTCCCCACGGGAATAAAATCGTAGTAAATATCATCGCGTTTGAATGGAAGTTGCCTCTCGAGTTCGTATTCGAGGACCTGCGTGATATTTTCTTGCGCGGCCAGCGGTAAGAGTACTTCTTGTACGACCACTTTTTCCGGGGGCAGGCAAAGATAGACGGCGTCGCGCGCCGGATTGAGATGCGGCAAAAGCGAAACCACCGCTTGCCGTAGCGCCCGCTCCCGTGAATCACTCGCCGCCTTGAGCGCGATCTCCCTCACATCTTCAGCCACCCAACCCGTCAGTTCCGAAATGGCCTGACGATTATCGGTTTCCGGTAGTTCCCGGACCTCCTGCTCCAATATCGAGACTTGCAGCAAATTTTTACGCAAACGCGCCATCACCAGCCGATCGCTGAGCAAATACAATCCGACCCCGGTCAAGAAATCCGCGCGTGAAATCTGTTGCAAATTACGCAGTGCGATCATCGTCAGCACTCAAAAACCATTTGACGCCATTGAACGATTAGTCGGCACATTGTAACCCAAGGTCAAATTTTGTGGTAGTGCGATGTCGCGATCGAGCCAACGGAGCAACTCGAAACCCTGCGCGCCACCCAGCCGGACAATGCCTTTGACCTGTCGCCCGGTTCGAGAGTCGGCAACGAATCCCTCGGCTTCCACCGCAACGACCGAAGGATTAGCAAAAATAAACATCTGCATCACATTATCGGCCATGCCAACTCCGAGGAGCGGCAACAAATCGGCGATCGTTTTTTCCGCTAGTTTTTTTCGCTCTTCAACGAAGCCTCGGCATTTCTCGATAGGAATTCCAACGAGAGCATGAATGACCTCGGCCGAAGCGGTACGCAAATTGACCCGATCGATCGGGCTATCGACGGTAAACAGATCACGCAAGGCAACGCGGTTTGAGCCGCCCGCCACATCTTGTATACCCTGCTGGGGATAACCATAAAACAGATCAGGTGTCATTCCTCGGATCCAGAGCAAATCCTCGACGGTATCGAGGGCGCCATTTTTTGCTGTATAGGGGGGCGTCAACGCTTGGTAGTAGTCGTTTTCAGCGCCGTTTGCTCGATGCAAATCGTCAGCATCGCGCCAGTCCATAATCGAATCGACCAAGATATCCGCGCGCCCGGCATCAACCCCGAGGTTCAGAAAAATCCGTCTCAGCGTATCTTCGTTCGCCCGATTGATATTGATTTTTCCGCTCTCATCGATCAGTCGAACTCGGAGCATGCCTGGGCCGAGCTTTTGCTCTCGAAATTCTCCGTCGAACAGGTCTTCCTTTGTGTTCTGCCGGGTCGGCGAGCCGGCGCCACTCTGTTGGTTGAGAAACTCATATAACCCACTTTCGAAACCGGCGAGGGCGAGATAATAGCCCGTCGTCTCCTCGCTGAAGCGTTGCGCGGCTGTACCTTCCTCGCGAGCCGCAGTGCTGAACTCAAAAGCGATTACAAATAGGAAAATAAAGACCCACAAAACCAGAATCAGAGCAACTCCGTCTTGGCTTGCGAGCTTGCCGAAACCAGCGCGAATCTTCATGGTTTTAGAACCATCATCATAATCGGATAAGTTCTGCTGATTTTTGTGCCCTGATCATCCAAATACGTAAAGCGCACAGCTCGCGGCAGCGATCGTCGCTCTCGAGCATCCCAGCTTTCCTCCCAAGTATCGTCCTCGGTCTGGGGGTTCAGATAGTCAATGCGAAACTGTCTGACGTTTTCCTCCAGCACGAGCCCTTGACTCTGACCAGCGACGCCGCTGTCGTTGTTGAGACGAACCGGGGTGGTCTCCTCCAATCTTAGATTAGCTCGACCACTCGTCCCTTCATCAGCGGAGATTTGAATCTTCGCCATGCCCCGCCCTCCCATGGCGTGGGAATAAGCCGAGACAAACGTGACCGCGTCAGGCTCACCGTCAAAAAAAGGCGCGGCGTCTTGCGGCGAAGCCCGATATGGAAACGCGGAATGAATGTAGCTTCCGATCAGATCGCTCGCCGATCTTTGCTTTTGACTTTCGGCGGCGCTCTTTTGTGATTTCACAACCGCGTTTTGCGCCAGAGAAAATGCGCCGTAGAGGATCGCTCCCATCAACGCAAAAATCGATAACGCCAGTACGACTTCGATCAATGTAAAGCCGCTGGATGCGCCGCGGAGATTCTTGGCGAGTGCCGCACGCCGATTTGGCCGACGAGGTAACCAGCGACCACCCCTCATGGATTCGCTTTCTTGGCAAGACGCAGAGTTTTGAGTTCGCTGGTCACCTGCCGAGCGCCGTCGAACGATAAACCGATCGTGATTTCCTTGAGCTCCCAGTTGCCGGATAGCCCAAGACTCGAGGGTGAATCTCGCCTCGTTTGAACGTCCACTTTCCACCTGATCGAGCCGGGGAGCGTGCCGGATTCAGGAACTTCCGGCAACTTTCCTCGCGCCAGCAATTCATCCATTACCGCGGCAGCGCTCACAGCCGATTCGGTGCGCGTTGCGCTGCGCGCCCCTAGGCGCAAGCCCAAGGAAAAAATCTGGAACAAGGTCACTACGCCCAAACCCAGAATGGTTAATGCAACCAGGACCTCGAGCAAGGTGAAAGCTTTGCTTGACAGGGGCGTCCGGCGCACGATCAGTTTCCCCGTAACACTTCGATTCTACCGGTGAGAGCTTCGAGACGGATGAGATATGAAATGGATTTTTGCTCGTCGGCGAGAACAATCTCGCCACCGAGACTGCTGCCGTTCGGGAAAAAATAGAACATTTTGCGGCTACGATCCAGAGTCTCGCCGCCCTCAATACCAACAAATCTTACTTCCGGCGGCAACTGCACCTCTGTAAGCCGAGCGACTCGGTAGTTATTGTCGGCCAGATTAATCTCCAACTGCTTCGCCTGACCGTCGGATAAAGCGCGGCTTCTCAAATCGCGCGCGGTTGCCGCCAGGCGCAATGCAGAGAGCCTTACCTCTCGGTCCTCCAGCCCCTTTTGGATATTGGGCAGTACGATCATCATACTGACGCCGATGAGGAAGAGCACTAAGATCAGTTCGAGAAGGGTAAAACCGTCGTCACCTTTCCCAGCTGGTAACGTCACGATTGGTGTCCTCCCCGCCGGGCACGCCGTCGGCACCGTAGGAAATAATATCGTAGGGACCATGATCGCCGGGGCTCTTGTACACATAAGCCTTGCCCCAAGGATCCGGCGGCACCTCTTTCTTGAGATACGGACCATCCCAGCGCTCTGCGCTTGCGGGCTTTTGCGTCAGAGCTGCCAGACCCTCTTGCGTGGTCGGATAACGCCCCACATCGAGCCGGAAGGTATCCAGCGCCGTTCCGAAAAGCTCGATTTGTGCTTTCGCCGCCTTCGCCGTGGCCTTTTCTTCTTGTTTGATGAACTGCGGCACGACCAAGCCGGCAAGGAGACCGATGATGACCACCACCACAATGAGCTCGATCAGCGTAAATCCGGCAGAGGAGTTTCGAGCTAAGAAGTTCTCAGTCCGAAGTCTTTTCAATTTGGATCCACGCCGCCGCCAGCGAAGCCTTTGATCTTTAAAAAGGTAAATCATTGATGCTGAAAATCGCCATTAGCATAGAGATCACGACAATCCCGATGATGAGACCCATTCCGAGAATGAGCACAGGTTCGAGTAATGCAGTAAGCCGCTTGGTTGCTCGCTTTACCTCTTGATCGTAGTAGTTCGCAACTTCAGCAAGCATGTTATCCAACTTACCGGTTTCCTCACCGACGGTGATCATGTTCAAAGCCAACCGTGGGAAAACCCCGCTTTCGTTAAGCGGACGAGCCATGCCCTTGCCTTCGCGGACGCGCGCCTGGACTTGACTGACCGCCCGCGCAAGCAAACGATTGCCGATAACCCCTTGCACTGTTCCAAGCGCTTCGAGGACTGGGACCCCCCCTTTTAGCAATGCCGCCAGTGTACGGCAAAACCGCGCGGTTTCGAACTTTCGCACCAGATCGCCGAGCAACCAGCTGCGCAAGCACATCCGATCCCATTCAGCACGGCCTTCGGGACTTCTGATGTAAAACAGCGCCGCGACGATCGCGGCGCAGATCACCAGCAAAATCACCCAGCCGTACTGTGCCAGAATTTGGCTAAGCTCGATGATGATTTTTGTAATCAGGGGCACGGCCCGGCCGTTATCGCGGAAAATCGTCGCAAACTTTGGAATGACAAAGACAAACAGCACCAGCAGCGATAGGCTCGCCGCGCTAGCCAAGATAATCGGATAAATCAGTGCCGATTTGATGTCCTCTTTAAGAGCGAGGGTGCTTTCCAAATATTCGGTCAAATATCGGAGCACCCCCTCCAAAATACCGCCGGCTTCTCCGGCACGAATCATGTTCACATAAATTTTGGGAAATACGTCCGGATACTCCCCCATGGAGGCAGCCAATGATTTACCCGCCCGGACTGCCTCGACGAGAGAGCGCAGCACCTTGCTGAATTCGCCGCCTTCAATCAAGCCACCGAGAATCGAAAGACTGCGGTCAAGCGGCAAGCCCGCTCCGAGCAGAGTTCCTAGCTCTCGGGTAAACTGGAGTAACTGCTGTTGGCTCACCTTGCGGCGCGAACCAAGTGGCAAGGGGTTGCGCATCGTTGTGGCAGGCCTGCCGGTTGGGAGCGCAATGCGGAGCGGCACACAACCCATTTCCCGAAGCCGTACCACTACGCTCTGCTCCGCGTCTGCTTCCATGACACCTTCGACCAGCTTGCCGGCCTGATCAGCGGCGCGATATTGGAAGAATGCCATCTGTCATCCAACCGTCATGTTTGGCAATTCGGATCTGGACTGAGTGAGTGCAGATTGGACTGATGTTGGGGGTTTCTCTAAGCTGTGCGGCCGTGTCTAGTTCAATCGAGAATCCGAAATCTTAAATATCTCAGGCCTCTTCTCGCGTGACCCGTAAAAGCTCCGATAAGGTCGTAATACCCCGGCGAACCTTGTCCCAGCCGTCTTCCCTCAGGAGACGCATCCCCTGGCGCACGGCAAGATTGCGGATTGCGCCAGCATCGGCGCGCTGCACGATAACCTTGCAAATTTCCGAAGTGACGGGGAGGAGCTCAAAAATACCGATCCGCCCGAGATACCCCGTGGAGTTGCAGCCCTCGCAGCCGACCGCTTCCCATACAGTTTCGATCGCATTGCCGTTGAGCAAATCCAATTCAGCCTCGGCGCCGTCGAGGCCTGCAAACGGGACTTCCCTGCGGCACCGGGGGCAAAGGCGGCGAACCAATCGTTGCGCCAGCACTCCCAACAAAGACGACGAGAGAAGATAATCTTGAACTCCCATTTCCAGTAAACGTGAAATCGCGCCCGCAGCATCATTGGTGTGCAGAGTCGAAAGCACCAGGTGGCCCGTCAAAGCAGCCTGCACGGCGATCTCGGCAGTTTCCGAGTCACGGATTTCGCCGACCATAATGACATCGGGATCTTGCCGGACGATCGAGCGTAGTCCATTGGCAAACGTCAGACCGATTTGCGGCTTCACATAGATTTGATTGACGCCGCTCAATTGATACTCGACCGGATCTTCGATGGTAATGATCTTTTTGCCCGGATCGTTGATCTTTTGCAGCGCGCCATACAAGGTGGTCGTTTTACCGCTCCCGGTGGGGCCGGTCACCAAAAGCATACCATGAGGTTTTGAGATCATTTCGTTGAATTTTGCCAGCAGCCCAGGAGGAAACCCCAGAGTATCAAGATCGGTAAAGATTTGCCCTCGTTCCAATAGCCGGATGACAACGCTTTCGCCGTACAGGGTCGGCACAGTGGCGATTCGCAGATCAACGTCTTTGCCGGCTAATCGAGTCTTGATTCGGCCATCCTGCGGTAGTCTACGCTCAGCGATGTTGAGCTGAGCGAGAATTTTTAGGCGCGAGATCACGGCGGCTTTCAGTTGGCGCGGCGGCGATTCGACTTCGTGGAGAATACCATCGATCCGATAACGAACTTTGAGCTGGTTTTCGAACGGTTCGATATGCACGTCGGAGGCTCGGCTTTCCAACGCCCGGACTAGCATCTGGTTCACCATTCGGATCACGGGCACTTCAGACGCCATATCACGCAGGTGCGCGACATCTTCATCCTCACCAATAGCCTCGGTTGCGTCGACGGACGTCTGATGACCATCGGCAGCATAGCCGCTACTGTAAAGCGCATCGATGCGCGCGGCTATTTCCTTCTCACGAGCCAATACCGGCCGCACGTTCAATCCAACCGCAAGCTCAAGCGCATGTAAGTGGGAGACGTCGAACGGGTCGGTGGTGGCCACGAGGAGCTCGCGCCCTTCGATTTTGATGGGAACCATCCGCGCCAACTTGAAAAAATCCCCAATTCCGGCAGGAAGATCGATGGCCAGCGCTGTCGGAGGAAAATCCTTGAGCGAGATCAAGGGAAGCTCAAAGTGGTCGCGTAAAACCGGCAACAGATCTTCTTCGGAGAGAAAGCCCAATTCGACAATCAGGCGGGTGAGCGGCGTCTGCTGTTCCTGCTGAACCTTGATCACCCG
>DATBEY010000464.1:0-6611 GCA_036558765.1 Binatia bacterium
CAGCTTCTCCGGCGCAATCGAAGGACGCCCTACGCGTGCATACATGCTATCGAACTGTCGCGAGAGTTGACTGAGAACTTCGTCGATCATCGCCCGAATCGCGCGCAGCGGATGATCTTTGCGCACCCGTGCCTCTGGCGACAAGTAACTGAACATATGACTTTGCTGCTGATCTTCTCCACGCATGACTTCTTATATCATCGTCGCCTGTCGATTAGGAGTAGTTTTTCAGCAGCCTGCTAGAAGCGCTTAGTTCTCATATCGTCGAATTACACAAGCGGCATTGTAACCGCCGAACCCGAACGAGACCGACAGCATAGCGTCGACGGCTTTGTGCCGTCCGGTCGCGGGAACAAAGTCAAGACCGTAGGACAAATCGGACTCACTGATGTTAATCATGGGATGCAAAAATTGATGTTCCAACATTAGGCAACAGCCGACGAGCTCCAATGCTCCACCGGCACCTAAAACATGACCGGTCAGAGGCTTGGTTGCGCTAATGGAAATTTTTGACATGGCCTCGCCTAAAGCCAGCCTGAAGATATCCGCCTCGCACCGATCGTTCGCCGGAATGGCGATTCCGTGGGGATTGACATAGCCCAGGTCTGCAGGGGTGATGTGGGCTTCCTCAAGCGACATTCGAATGGCCGCGACGGGCTGCTCGAGACTCGGCTCGAAAAGCATCACATGATAACCATCCGATGACGCACCATAACCCACAATCTCACCATAGATCTTCGCCCCGCGCCCCAATGCATGCTCCAATTCTTCGAGAATCAAAATGCCGGATCCTTCACCTAAAACGAAACCTGCGGCATCCTTACTAAATGCACGATAAGAGTGTTGAGGCGCGTCGTTCTCGACAGATAGCATTTCGATCGTAGACAAAGTTGAGAGAACCAAAGGAGTGATCGGGGCTTCAGCTCCCCCTGCCATCACAATATCTAATTCCCCGTGCTTAACTCGATGAAACCCGTCACCAATGGATCCGGTACCCGATGCGCAAGCGGTCGTCAGAGTCCAAGCTGGACCATGAATGCCAAGCTCAAGCATGATCTGCGTCACTGCGCTGCTTGGAATGACCGAGGTCGCAAAAAATGGATTGATTCTCTTCACGCCTTTTTCATAAAAGAGTGCGATCTGCTGCTCCGCATAACATAGGGTTCCGACAGAGGTACCCAGGATAATTCCGATCGCGCCCGGTTTTTCCCGGGCAATATCCAACCCAGCGTCAATCACCGCCAATCTTGCCGCAGTCACGGCGAGTTGCGCGAACCGGTCGATCCGGCGGGCGGTTTGCGCCGGCATAAAGTCGCATGGGTCAAAGTCGGTAATTTCCCCTGCGATCTGACATTTGTAAGAGGAACAGTCAAACGAACTAATTTTCCGTATTCCGGATCGCCCGCCCTTGAGAGACTCCCAAAAAGAATCTTTGCCCGTACCGATTGCGGAAATGACCCCGAGGCCGGTTACCACCACGCGACGATTGACCTTATTGCATCGCTCTTCCTGCATTGCGTCTTGCGCTAACATTCGGCTCCTCAAGTCCTTGGCAACCGCCTTGGAATTATCACCTAAGATTCGACTTCCCGACGGCAAATCCGGAGTTTTTCTTGAGCTTCAGTCGAGCGTATCTTTCGCATGCCATTGCTAACCTTGAACGCCTGAATTCCTTCCTGTGCCCATGCGACAAATTAAATTTGTTGATTTGCAGTCCGCGGGCATCGTCTAGGCTTCTCTTAAAATTTCTTGCATGTGATTCCGGCGTATGGCAGACTTTGGCACTGATTGGCAATCATATATATACTTTGCTATAGGCAGTCAAGTTATATTGGAGCCGCCAAATGATTGGAAAAATCGCGCTTGTCGCGACTTTTTTTTATCTTTTTCTTGCGATCTTGGGCGTCGGCGAAGCGTCCGCAGGTGGATATGCGATTCCACCCCAGACGGCCAAAACACAATCCATGGGGGGAGCCGCGGTAGCCGGTGTGGATGATCCGTCGGCCGTGTACGTAAATCCTGGCGCTCTCACTCAAATTCAAGGCAATCAGTTCTTGGGGGGGCTTACATATGTAAACACGATAAGCAGCGTCATCAATAGCGGCACGACGTCCAGAAATCTTCACGATGACGATTTCCTGCCCAATTTCTTTGGCAATTATCACATCCCGAATACGAATCTGGCTTTGGGAATGGGTGGTTATACTCCATATGGCTTGGCTACCACTTATAGCCCCGATAGCTTTACGCGTTACGCGGCATTGCGCTCGGAACTGCGCACTATGTTTATTACGCCGACAATTGCGTGGGAACCGCTGCCCTACCTTTCGGTCGGCGCCGGCGTGAGTTTTGTCCACGCTTCAGGCGTCCTTTCGAGAGCAATATTTTTCGGGCCGTTTGGTGACGGGAAATTACGGATTACCGATACCGACAATGCCTACGGGTACAAATTCGGTTTTCTGCTCAAACCGACGGAGACGGTTCGTTTCGGTTTAACTTTCACGAGCAATGTCGACCTCAACTTCAGCTCAGCAGACGCGAAATTTACCGACGCTTCCGGGGTAGGAGGAACCCGAACCAACACCAAAGCTTCCGGCATACACCTGCCTCTTCCCCGGACTATAAACGCCGGTGTTCACTGGCAGGTTAATCCAGATTGGGGCGTAGAATTCGAATACGATTTTGCGCAATGGAACGAGTTTAAAAATTTGAAGGCAACTTTTGCGAGTCCGCTTCCGGGGTTAGGAGGGGCAGTTCCGATTTCCGGGTTTCTGATTCCGGAAGATTGGCACAACTCGAGTTCTGTAAGATTCGGCAGCGCGTACAAGCTGACGCAACAATTCGAACTGCGTGCGGGTTTGGGTCTGGATCAGACGCCGATTCCTTCAAAAACGCTTGGCCCCGCGATTCCGGGCGCGGATTACATGACACTCACCGGGGGTTTGGGTTATACCTGGCGACAACTAAAACTCGATCTCGGGTACATGGCTGTTTTTTACAAGACCAGACGTGTTAATAACAATGTCCTCGAAACAGGCGGTGATTCAAATGCTCTGCCGTTTCCCGGCGTGCCTGGAACAGATAAATACAAAACCTTTCAAAATTTGATCGGGTTCCATGCGGGATATAGTTTTTAGCACTGGTTCGTTCAATTCGTTATCGACTAGCCTCTCGTTCCACCCTTTTCCAGCTTAGCCCATGAATCCCGCAGCGTCACCGTTCGGTTAAACACCAATCTTGCGGCTGAACTGTCCTCAGTGTCCACGCAAAAGTAGCCGAGTCGCTCGAACTGGAATCGTTCGCCGGACTTAGCATCAGCCAGGCAAGGCTCGATCCGACACTCCGTCAAACACTCCACAGATTTTGGATTGATATTTGCCAGCCAATCGCCACCCTTTGGAACGTCATCGGGATCTTCCTTTGTGAAGAGATGGTCATAAAGCCGTACCTCGGCGGTGATGGCGTGAGTGGCGGATACCCAGTGAATCGTTGCCTTGACCTTGCGCTTGCTCTGCGATGAGCCGCTCTTGGTTTCGGGATCATATGTGCATCGCAACTCTTTGATCGCGCCGGTGGTTGGATCCTTGATGACCTCCGTGCATTTTATAATATACGCATAGCGCAGTCGCACTTCCTTCCCGGGCGACAAGCGGAAGAAGCCCTTGGGTGGATTTTCCCGAAAATCCTCCTCCTCGATGTAGAGCTCGCGCGAAAAGGGCACCTTGCGCGTCCCTTGGCTCGGATCTTCTGGATTATTGATGGCGTCCAATTCTTCGATCTGACCTTCAGGATAATTTTCCAGCACCACTTTGATCGGCCGCAGCACCGCCATCACTCTTGACGCGCGTTTATTGAGATCTTCCCGAAGCGAATGCTCGAGCATTGCGACGTCTACGATACTGTTTCGCTTGGCCACGCCGATGCGTTCGCAGAAGTTGCGAATGGCTTCCGGCGTATAACCACGGCGCCGAAAACCAGCTAAGGTCGGCATTCGCGGATCGTTCCAACCGCTTACATATTTTTGCTGCACGAGCTCTAGCAGCTTACGCTTACTCAGCGCCGTGTACGTGAGGTTTAACCGGGCAAACTCGATCTGCTGCGGATGGTGGATTTCGAGTTCTTCGAGAAACCAGTCATACAATGGGCGATGATCCTCAAACTCCAGCGTACAGAGAGAATGAGTCACCCCCTCGATGGAGTCCGACTGGCCATGGGCAAAATCGTACGTCGGATAAATGCACCATTGATCTCCCGTGCGGTGGTGTGTGGCGCGTAAGACGCGATACATCACCGGATCGCGCATGTTGATGTTCGGCGAAGCCATATCGATCTTGGCGCGGAGCGTTCGGCTCCCATCCGAGAACTCACCGGCACGCATGCGCTGAAATAAATCGAGATTCTCTTCCACTGATCGATCGCGAAATGGGCTGTTCTTACCTGGCTCGGTGAGTGTGCCGCGATATTCGCGTATTTGGTCCGCGCTCAAATCACAAACGAAGGCTTTGCCCTTTTTGATTAGCTTGAGCGCGAATTCGTAGAGTCGCTCAAAGTAGTCCGAGGCGTAATATTCCCGATCATCCCAGCTAAAACCGAGCCAGCGTACGTCTTGCTTGATGGATTCCACGTACTCGCGGTCTTCTTTACTTGGATTAGTGTCGTCGAACCGAAGATTGCACAGACCGCCGAATTCCGCTGCTAGACCGAAATTGAGGCAAATGGACTTGGCGTGCCCGATGTGCAGATAACCATTCGGCTCTGGCGGAAATCGGGTCTCCACCCGGCCGCCATTTTTTTTTTGCTTGAGGTCCTCAGCGATGATATTGCGTATGAAATGAGACGGCGCGGTGTCGCTCGCTGCCACTGCCGAATCTTTTTTGCCGTTCGCTGTCAATTGAGCTACCACTGAGCTGCTTCTTTTCCGGTCATCTACCGTACCACACCCGATTCGCTTTTTTAATGCGCCGTTGACGCTTTTTTGACCGCCTGTTAGCTTACCAAAATGATTTCGATTCGAACGCGTTTTGCGCCGAGTCCGACCGGATACCTGCACATCGGCGGGGCCCGTACCGCTTTGTTCAATTACCTTTTTGCGCGACATTACGGCGGCCAGTTTATCCTGCGCATTGAAGACACCGATCGTGAAAGATCAACGCCAGAGGCAATTAAAGCGATTCTGGATGCGATGAAATGGCTCGAGCTCGACTACGACGAAGGTCCGTTCTATCAAACTGAACGTTATGGTCTTTATAAAGACAAAGTCGGAGAGTTGCTGAGCAAAGGCAGTGCTTATCCGTGCGTTTGTACGGCCGCCCAATTGGAAGCCAAGCGGCAGTTGGCTATGAAGGAAAAGCGCAAACCCATGTACGACGGCACCTGCCGGCCGCCCGAAGGAATCATTCCTGCATTACCGGCAGACAAGCCGTACACGGTTCGTTTCCGCTCACCTGCCGGCGGGACCACGATCGTCAAAGACTTAATTAAAGGCGACGTCGTGTTCGACAATCGGGAACTGGACGATCTGATCATTGCCCGTTCCGATGGCACACCGACTTACAATTTTTGTGTGGTCGTCGATGACATCGACATGGAGATCAGCCACATCATTCGTGGCGACGACCATCTCTCCAACACCCCGCGCCAGATGCAACTTTACCAGGCGCTCGGTCACGATCTGCCGCAGTTTGCTCATGTGCCGCTGATCCTGGGTACCGACAAGGCACGGCTCAGCAAACGTCACGGCGCGACCTCCGTGATGGCTTACCGCGAGATGGGATACTTTCCCGAAGCCGTCGTCAACTATCTGGTTCGTCTCGCTTGGTCGTATGGAGATCAAGAAATCTTTTCGCGCCAAGAATTAATCGAAAAGTTCACTCTGGAAAACGTCGGCAAATCCGCCGGTGTGTTCAATCCTGAAAAGTTTTTGTGGGTCAATTTCCAGTATTTGAAATCGCGACCGCTTGCGCAACTGGCGGACGACATCGTGCCGTACATCCGAGCCAAAGGTTATCCAGTCCCGTCAGACAAGGCGTGGCTCGAAAAAATGGTTGCAACTCTCCGCGAAAGAGCGAGAACTCTGACCGAATTGGTTGCCGCAGCGCACTATTACTTATCCGACGACATCGCTCTCGACCGCAAGGCCGCAGAAAAGTTTCTTACTAAAGATGCGCTTGCGCCGATTCGGACCCTGATCGACAAACTAGCCGCCCTCACGGACTTTAGTGAATTGGCGATCGAAAAAGCTTTCTCTGCTACACTCACTGAGCACGAGCTCCCGATGGGTAAGCTCGCGCAGCCCGTGCGCGTCGCGCTGACCGGTGGCACCATCAGTCCCGGAATTCACGACGTCATCGCGGTGCTCGGCAAAGCGCGCACCATTCGGCGCTTAGAGAAAGCGTTGGATTTGATTCGCCAACTTGACTCAACCGGTTAATTCTTTTAGCTTTATCGAGCGTGGAACATTGAGGAGTCGGCTAATTGGTAAGCCACCTGACTCTGGATCAGGCGATTGAAGGTTCGAGTCCTTCCTCCTCAGCCAAGGTCCCATCGTCTAGCGGTTAGGACACCGGCCTCTCACGTCGGTAACGCGGGTTCGATTCCCGCTGGGACCACCA
>DATBEY010000465.1:0-3402 GCA_036558765.1 Binatia bacterium
GGCGGCCTACCGCAATTTGACAGCATCGAAGCGATGATCGCGAAAATGGATGAAGCCGGGGTCGAGAAAGTCTTCATCACGCAATGCAAGATGTGGTCGTACCGCAACAAGTGGATGTACATGGATACGGAGCTGGAGGAAGTGGCTCAGTATACCAAACGTTATCCCAAACGGTTTGTCGGTCTCGCCGGCTACAATCCCTTTCGCATCAAGGAATCACTAGAGGAAATCGAGCGCGCAGTTAAGCACTATGGCTTCAAGGGCGTCTATATTCACATCTACGGTTTCGACATTCCGTTGCACGACGCCAAAATGTATCCGCTCTATGCCAAGTGCGATGAACTCAAGATCCCCGTTTCCATGCAAGTCGGCCACGTGCTGGAAGCGATGCCGAGCGAACATGCCCGGCCGATTTATCTCGATCGTATCGCCAGTGACTTTCCGGATCTGAAAATTATCGGTGCCCATACGGGCTGGCCCTGGGTCGAGGAGCTGATCTCGGTGTGCTACAAATGGGACAATGTTTATTTTGGTGTCGATGCCTGGATGCCGAAATATTTGAAGCCTGAAATCATTCACTACATCAATAGCCGCATGGGCCAAGACCGCTGTCTATGGGGCACCAACGGTCTGCCATGGAAAGATAGTCTCGATCAATGGGAAGCCATTGGCCTCAAATCGGAAACCAAGCGACACCTCCTACACGACAATGCCGTGCAACTGTTTGGCCTTCAGTGAGAGTACGATATGTATCAAACCCTGCAGTACCGCGAGAATGAGGCAATCGCCACGATTCAACTCCATCGACCGCAGAAGAAAAATGCGCTGAATGCTCAGATGCGGCAAGAGATGGAGCGACTGTTCCGCGATGTTGCGCGTAACGCGGCGATTCGGGCGGTCATTATCACAGGGAATGACGAAATATTCTGCGCCGGTGCAGACATCAGCGAAATGGAAGGAACTGCCAGCGCTGAGGCGGCGTACCAACATGCGCGAGAGTTCCAGATTCTCTTCGATCAGATAGAATCCTTGCCCCAGCCAATCATCGCCGCAGTTTCCGGCCATGCGCTCGGCGGCGGCTGTGAGCTGGCAATGGCGGCTGATTTCCGCATCGCTTCGGAGTCCGCGCGCTTTGGCTTGCCGGAAATCAAGATCGGTGCATTTCCCGGCGGCGGCGGAACGCAAAGACTGGCGCGTCTCATCGGCGTCGCCAGAGCCAAAGAGATGATCCTCACAGGCGATCCGATCACGGCGCAAGAAGCATTGGCATTCGGTCTGGTGATGAAAGTAACTCCAAAAGAAAAACTTTTGGCCGAAGCGACTCTCCTGGCCGACAAACTCGCTGCCTTACCTCGTCTCGCATTACAGGCCTCGAAAATGTTAATCAATCGCGGTCGCGACGTGGATCTCGGGACAGGTTTGGAATTCGAAGCGCGGACCTTCGCTAGCATCGCACACAGCCATGATCTCGCCGAAGGAACGAAAGCATTTTTGGAAAAACGCAAACCGAATTTCACCGGCTATTGATTAGGCACCGGGAGCGGGTATCGTCAGCACACACACCTTACGAGGAGAATAAATCAGGATGGCTTACAACAGTTTTATTTTCGAGAATAACGACGGTGTCGCGACGATTCGGCTGAACGATCCGGAAAAGCTCAACGCGCTCACGTTTCAGGTGTACGGCGATCTGGAAAAAATCTTTGCGGAACTGGCGGACGATAACAATATTAAGGTCGTCGTTCTGACGGGTACGGGAAAGGGCTTTTGCTCTGGCGGCAGCGTGAACGATATCATCGGTCCGCTGCTCAAAATGAAGGGCGACGAGCTCTACAACTTTACTCGCATGACCTGCAATGTCGTGAAGAACATGCGCCAGCTCAAAAAGCCGATCATTGCGGCCGTGAATGGCATCGCCGCCGGAGCCGGCGCCATGCTCATGCTGGCTTCAGATCTCCGCATATTTTCCGACAAAGCACGAGCGGCTTTTCTGTTCGTAAAGGTAGGTTTGTCGGGAGCGGACATGGGCGCTCTTTACTTGCTGCCCAGAATCGTCGGTCTAGGCAAAGCCAGCGAGCTGGTTTACTTCGGCGACACCATCGATGCGGCAGAGGCCCATCGCATCGGGCTGGCCAATCGCGTTGTGCCCGGGGAAAGTTTAATGGACGAAGCTTACAAATGGGCCAACCGCCTGAAGGATGGGCCACTTTACGCTCTCGGTGTGACCAAAGAACTGCTCGAGTACGAAGGCAACGTAACTTTGGAAACCGCGTTGGAAATGGAAGCCGCGGCCCAAGCACGCTGCATGGAGACGCCGGACTTTATCGAAGGCTACAACGCCTTCGTCGAAAAGCGCCCGTTGAAGTTCAACCGAAGGTAATCCCCGGCCGTGGAGAAGAAATATGAAAAAAGAGATTTACGTCAGAAACCTGGAGAAACGCGACCTGCCTGCGATCGTCAGCATGGAGGAGAGACAAACCGGTGTGGCTCGGCCCGATTACTGGGACAAGCGCATTGAAATCTCGGAAGCGATTCGGCCGCACTGGGCATCATTGGTTGCCGAAGTCGATAATCGCGTCGTAGGATTCGTATTGGGACGAGCCGGTGAATATGAATTTGGTCTACCGGGCACTATTGCATGGATCGAAATTATCGGAGTCGATCCGGCGTATCGCCATCACGGAATTGCTCAGGAGCTCGTCAGCCAATTCGCGGAATCTGCTGAAGACCACGGCATCAAGACAATCTTCACTCTCGTGGCGAGCGATCGGTCGGAAATGCAGCAGTTCTTTGCTCAGGTAGGTTTTGTTCAGGGTAAGATGCTCCACTACCAGAAAGAATTGTCTACTTGATTTCCCCATGGACTCCTTCACCGACTCCGATGACGAGTTACGCGGAAGCCTGCGCTCCTGGGCCGAGCGAAATCCGCTTGGTGGCGAGACGGATCCAGAAGCGCTCGAGCGCGAAGCTGTCTCCCTCGCGCGGCGGCTCGGTCAAGAAGGGTTCATGGCCTACGCGGTTCCGCGGTTATACGGTGGCATTCGCGAAACCGTTCAAGCTTCTAATCTGTGCGTGATCCGTGAAGAACTCGCGTACTTCGCGGCTCTCGCCGACGTAATGTTCGGCGTGCAGGCGCTCGCCAGTCAGCCGATCGTCATAGCCGGTACAGAGGAGCAAAAAAAGAAATACTTACCGCCATTGGCTCGGGCGGAAACCATTGGCGCTTTCGCGTTGACCGAGGTCGAAGCGGGCTCTGACGCTTCGGCTATTGCTCTGCGCGCGAAAAAAGTCAGCGGTGGCTACTCTTTAACGGGAACGAAACGTTTTATTTCCAATGCCGGCATCGCGCAGATCTACATTGTTTTCGCGTCCACGGATCCCAGCGCCAAGGCGAAAGGCATC
>DATBEY010000466.1:0-17123 GCA_036558765.1 Binatia bacterium
AACTGGAGTTAAGCGCAATGGATTCGGACGGGAAGCAGGCGCAAGTGAAAGACGCGGTCACTTGGTCGAGCAGCGCTCCGCAAGTGGCGGGCGTCAATCCAGAGGGCGAAGTACTGGCTCTGACGACCGGAAGTGCCGAAATCAAAGCAAACGTTGGCGGCGTGGTGAGTCCGCCATGGACCATCAATGTCAAGCAAGTCGAAGCGCCCCATAAAGCGGCAGCGCAGCCAAAACTAATCGCCTTGCGGGTCACTGTCGGGATCCGAGAATTGCACCCCAACGAGCGGATACCGCTCGCCGTGCGCGGCCGCTATTCCGATGATACCGAGCAATTGCTTTCACGAGAAGTCGAATGGCAAATCAGCAACCGCACCGTTGCATCGATCAGTGATGCCGGTGAGCTGCAAGGGTTACGGCCCGGCAAGACCGAAGTCGTCGCGCGCTACGGCGAGTTGCGTAGCCCGCCCGTGAGCATGCTCGTCAAAGAGCCGCAAAAACCGGCGCAGCGGCCGGCAACGTCGACGCAAACGCCCGAATCAGGGTCAGTGAAGGTCCAGATTCCGGCTGCCGACATGAAAGCCAAAATGACGACCTATCTTGGCCGTGCCGGTTCCTTGCGCGAGCAAGGAAATTACGCCGCCGCATTGGCGGAACTGGAAAAGGCCAGGAGCTTGGACCCGTTGGATGAAAGCGTGCGAAAGGAAATTGCGCAGACGAAGCGCGCCTGCAATGCTGAACGGGTTTTGGGGAATCCGGTAAGTTGCGACTGAGCGCCGGGAAGTGTTAGCGCCGTAGTTGCCGATTGCGTTCCGCCGACTCATCTCGCCGCGCCCGATCGCTCTCCTCCTCGAACATCGAGCCGACCCACTCCGCGTTGGCGATAACTGCGTCCCAATTGGGGGGACGCGCAGCGAGCAGCTTCAGGCAGAGATCGAGTTGATTACGGATTTGCTGGGACGGATCCCAGAACTGTCCTTGCGGCGTATAACTGATGGTGTAGAGGAGCCACTCGCGTAGCCCGGTCAATGCATCGGTTAATTCCTTGGCCGCTTGCGATCGTCGCGCCTCCGTGACCCCACTCCCTTTGGTATTGTCGGCACGGATTTTTTTTAGCTCTTCGAGAAGCGAATTGTTGGCGCCCGCCGTCTCGAGCTGAGTTTCGGTCTCTTTGTTTAAATCAAAAGCGACACCGCGCTCGCGGGCCAAAGTGGCAACCCTTTTGGGATCAATTCCTTCGCGTAATGCATAGGTCACTTCTTGCAATGAAAACGCCTTGGAAGAAACCGTCGGCTCGGGCGGTCGAAGCCGTGTCAGGCCCAGATAGAGCTTGGCGATGTAGTCTTCCCTGAGTTGACCAACGGCTCTTTCAAAGGCCGATTCTGCCTGCGCATATCTGCCGGCATTGTAATCCGCGTGTCCGATATAGGTCCAGATGCTGCGCGGCGGCGCCACCTGATTGCTGACAAATCGAGGATCGCTCTGCGCTACGCGATCAAAATAAGAGCGCGCATTGTCAGGCTCACCGCGCAGTAAAGCTTGGCGTCCGGCGAGAAATTCGCTTTCTGTCGTAAAACCGGCGCATCCCGTGACTAACAAAAGCACGATTGATAAGCGAGCCAAACGCATAAGCAAATCGTCAGCAGAATAAGCGCAGCCTGGAGAAAAAACAAGATTTTCTGCTGTGCTGACCTAGAGTCATACGGGCATAGCAGGGATTTCTTTTGAATCGGTGCGCATCTGCTACGGCTTGTGGCTGAACCAGCGCTCTGCTAAGCAGGAAAGATATTTTTCTCATGCGTTTTTCTCCCACACCTTGGCTCGTGGCGTCGCTCGCCTTCGTCGTTTTAGGTTTTTCCCGCGGCATTCATTCTTCGTTCGGTGTCTTCAACGTCGCATTGCTCGATACCTTTGGTTGGAGCCGTGGCGCGACGGCGGGCATTTTCTCGATTGTTTTGACCGTCGACGCGGTTCTGTCGCCGCTCGTGGGTTACCTCCTCGATCGCTACGGCAGCAAAAAAATTTCCCTCGCCGGCTGCGTCGCATTGGTCGTCGGCTTGTTTTTGAGCAGCCAGGTCTCGACGCTTTGGCAACTCTACATCAGTTTTGGAATCATTCTGGCGGTGGGGTTCACTTTTACCGGGATGGTGCCGCATGTCTTTTTGATTTCGGAGTGGTTCTCGTCAAATCGGGCCTCGGCAATCGGGTTCGTCTATGCCGGCACCGGTCTGGGTATTATGCTGCTTGCGCCTTTGAGCGAGTGGTTGATTTCAAGCTATGGCTGGGCGCGTGCTTTCGAAACCTACGCGGCCATCGTGGTCATCGGACTTTTGCCGGTGGTCTGGCTGTTTTACGACCATGGACCTTACGGCGAGCACCTGCGGCCGCGGACAGAAAAGAAGACGAGCCGAAACCAATGGACCGCTCGGTTGGCTCTGCGCAGCCTGCAGTTTTGGCTTCTCTTTGTCGCGCGCATCGCTGCGGCTTCCGGAACCACGGTGATCGTTACGCATCAAGTTGCGCACGTCGTCGATGTGGGCTTTAGCAAGCTTTTATCGGCTTCGATCTTTGGCCTAGCGGGAGTCACCAGCAGCTTTGGGCGCGTCATCTTCGGTTTCATTGCGGATCGTCTTTCCAAGCAGGCCGCTTATACGCTGAACATTGCGATGACGGTCGTGGGCGTCGGCGCGCTGATCGTTCTCAGCGACCCAAGCCAGGCCTGGCTGCTCTACGTCTATGTGATTTTCTTTGGCATCGGCTTTGGCTCGCGCGCGGTGATTTTTTCGGCGCTTACCGCGGATATTTTTTCCGGCAAAGGCTTTGGTTCTATTCTCGGATATTCGACGGTGGCCGTGGGCGTCGGCGGCGCGCTGGGGTCATGGCTCGGGGGTGCGTTTTACGACTGGACCGGAAGTTATCTCGTTTCGTTCGCTCTTTCGACCGCTGTATTATCCATTTCCGATGTCTGCATCTGGCTTGCGGCAGTTCCCTCAGTAGCCAACTACGACAAGCGCTTGTGGGCGACGGAGCCGAGATAGCTTAGACGGCTCGAACTTGAGGGGAAGGAAGGAAGCTGTTAGCGTTTAGTTCTGCGCTTTTTATGGACGCTCGTTTGCGCGAGGGCATTCGTCTCTTCAATGAGCAACAGTTTTTCGAATGCCACGAAATTCTCGAACCCTATTATCAAGAGACGGAAGCCCACAATAAGCCATTTCTTGAAGGCTTGATTCAGCTCGCGGCGGCATTCCGGCTTTATCGGGAGTTTGGCGAGGTCAAGGGGCCGGTGCGAATGGTCCATCAGGCGCTTATTCGTTTCGAAAATTATCAACCGTCTTTTTTAGAGATTTGCGTGAACGACCTCAGCCAGGCCGCCGAGGCATGGGCAAAAGCAGCGGAGAATGCAGCGGATAGGGTTACTTCAGCGCTGCCGAAGATTAAGCTGCAGAAACGTACTTTCTTTTCATGACCGAGATCGCCCTCGCACAGCGAATCGAAAGCTTTCTCCAAGGAAATTGGACCGGCAGCAAGCGAATTCAAGGATTGCAGGGAGGCGCGCGCGCTTTTGTGATTTCGTTAGCGGCGCATCGCCTGAACCGGCCGATTGTGGTGATTTGCGCCAGCGCGCGTGAGGCGGAGCACCTTTACGAAGACCTAAACTTTTTTCTCGGCGAAGAGCGCAGCGGAGCGCCTTTGCAAAAACGCGTGCATCTCTTTCCTTCATGGGAGGTGCTGCCGTTCGAAAATCTCTCGCCTCATCCAGAAAATATCGCCGGCCGTCTAGAGGGTCTTTACAAGCTCGTCGAAGAGCCCGCACCGGTTCTGATCGCTACTCCCGCCGCTTTGATGCAAAAGGTCATTCCCAAAGAGTCGCTAAAGCGGTCGTACCTCTATTTGGTGGCTGGCCAGGAACTATCGCGGGAAGCGTTGCTCGAACATTTGGTGGCATGGGGTTTTCAGAATGTGCCGCTGGTTGAAGAACGGGGCGATTTCAGCATCCGCGGCGGCATCGTTGATCTCTTCTCGCCAGGTTACGCGCTCCCGCTCCGGCTGGAATTCGACGGCGACCGCCTCGACTCGATTCGCGAGTTCAATCCGTCTACGCAACGGAGCGCGCAGCCGCGCGAAGAGCTACTGCTTTTGCCGATGAAAGAGTTTTCGCTCAAGCAAAACGGCAACGACGCTGTCGTGCGCCGGCTCGATCAACGCGCCGTCGAATTGGAAGTCGACCGGCGCGCAAAAAATAGTCTCATCGAGTCGGTGCGTGCGGGGATTCCCTTTCCCGGACTGGAATTTCTGGTGCCGTACTTTGCCGAGCCGCTAGTGCCAGTCACCGCCTATCTGCCGCTCCAAACACTCGTCTGGTTCGATGGCGTGGATCGCATCGAAGCTGAAGCGGAGCGCTTTGGACGAATTACTTGGGAGAGGAGCCGTCAGGCTGAGGAAGAACACCGATTGGTAGCGCCATTGGAAGCGCTTTACTTGAGCGAGCATCAGTTTGAGGCGGCGCTGGAATCCTTTCCCCGAGTGCAAGGCGAGTCGCTCACGCTCTTGGCGGCATCCGACCGAGCGCAGGCGACGACACTGACGGTGGAGTCGTATCTGACCACCGACATTCGGCAGGAAACGGCGCACACGGGGAAGGATCCTACGCTGCTACCCTTAGTGGAGCACTTGAAGGCGTGGGATAAGCAACGAGTGATCTTCGTTGCGCCAACCAAAGCCGATGGCACGCGATTGCGCGAATTGTTGGCCAACTACAATTATCAACTGCCGTTGATTGAAACTTCGCTGCCGCCCTTGATGGAGCGCACCGACTTCGCGCAGGCGGCTATCTGTGGTCAGCTCAATCACGGATTTCGTATGCCGGAAGCGGGTCTGGTGGTAGTGACGTTCGACGAGATTTTCGGCACACGAAAGCGCCAGCCTGCGGCCACGACCAAACGCCATCCGAGCCACTTTCTCACGAGCTTGAGCGAGCTCAAGCAGGACGATTTTGTCGTTCACCTCGATCACGGCATCGGCGTTTATCGAGGCCTCAAGTTTTTGCAAGTGGCCGGTGTGGGAGGAGAATTCTTGCACCTGGAATACGAAGCTGGTGATCGGCTGTATTTGCCAGTGGACCGTATCAACATGGTGCAGAAATACATTGGCGGCGACGGCGCTCAGCCGGCGCTCGATCGATTGGGAGGGACGTCGTGGGAAAAGGTCAAGGCCAAAGCGCGGAAATCGATCTTCGCCATGGCCGAAGAGTTGGTTCAGCTCTACGCTCTGCGTGAAGCGCGCGAGGGGACGGCCTTCGCGGCACCCGACGCAATGTACCAGGAGTTTGAAGCGGCCTTCGAGTACGAAGAAACTCCTGACCAGCAGCGCGCCATCGACGACACCCTCGCCGGGATGCAGAACAAAAAACCGATGGATCGATTGATTTGCGGCGACGTGGGCTACGGCAAGACGGAAGTGGCGATGCGGGCCGCATTTCTTGCGGTCGAGGGCGGGAAGCAGATTGCCGTGCTCGCGCCGACGACGATTCTCGCGCAACAGCACCTCCAAACGTTTCGCCATCGTTTCCGCAATCACCCGGTGCGCATCGAGATGGTGAGCCGATTCCTCACCAACAAGGAAATTGCCGAAATTCTTCAAGACACCACCACGGGCAAAGTTGATATCGTCATCGGCACTCATCGCTTGCTGCAAAAAGACGTCGAATTTAAAAACTTGGGCCTGGTGATTATCGATGAGGAGCACCGCTTCGGCGTGGTGCACAAGGAGCGGCTCAAAAAGCTGCGCCAACTGGTCGATGTGCTGAGCCTCACGGCGACGCCCATTCCGCGCACATTGCACATGTCGCTCGTCGGTATTCGCGACCTCAGCATCATCGAAACCCCTCCCGTAGATCGGCTGGCGATTCAAACCTATGTCACCCGATACGACGATCGGCTGATTCGCGACGCGATCCTGCGCGAGGTGGATCGCGGCGGGCAGGTTTTTTTTCTGCACAACCGGGTCGAAACCATCGATCGGTTGGCGCTGAAGCTTGCCGAACTTGTTCCGGAAGCGAAGTTCGCAGTGGCGCATGGCCAGATGCGGCCCAAGGAATTGGAAAAGGTCATGCTGGACTTCTTCAACAATCAGACTCAGGTGCTGGTCTGCTCCGCCATCATCGAGTCAGGACTCGATTTCCCAAACGCGAATACCATCATCATCAATCGGGCGGATAGATTCGGTCTCGCTCAGCTCTATCAGCTGCGCGGTCGTGTGGGCCGCTCGCATCGACACGCCTATGCTTACTTGTTGATTCCCGGCGAACAGGCGATCACGCCGGATGCCGAGAAGCGGCTACGGGCGCTGCAGGAAATCGACGGACTTGGGGGCGGCTTCAAGCTCGCTATGCATGATCTGGAAATTCGCGGCGCGGGAAATCTGCTGGGCGAGCAGCAGTCGGGACAAATTCATGCGGTCGGTTTCGAACTCTACACGGAGATGATGGAGAAGGCGATTCAGGAATTGAAGGGGGAGGATGTCTTGCCGGAGGTAGATCCCGAGATTCGCCTCGGCATACCCGCCTATTTCCCCGATACTTATATTCCGGATGCCAATCAAAGGCTGTACTTCTACAAACGGCTGGCGACTCTGCGCGACGATCAGGAGCTCGCCGACTTGAAAGAAGAAATCATGGATCGCTTTGGCCCATACACGACGGTGGTCGAGAATCTTTTTCTGGTCATGAATTTGCGCCGTTCCCTCAAGGAATTTCTGGTGCAGCAGATCAGTGTCGCGGATGGACGGGTTTACCTGCTGTTCCACACCGAGTCACCGGTGAAAATCGATAAACTTCTCGAGCTGATCCATAAACAAAAAAATCGGTTTCGGTTGATGCCGGACGGCCGGTTGTCGTTCGCGCCAAAAAATCTCGATTGGGAACCACTGATCGAAGAAGTTACAGAGCTTCTCCGCTCAATTCAGGATCTGCCGTCCCAAGCGGGTTTTCCTCCCGAGATAGTCACAGCTCCTCCTGCATGATCGCTAAGCGATCGACTCGGTTACGGCACGCCAGTGGAATTTGGTTTTTACCACAGAGTGTGTTACATGTTGGCGTCAGCATTTTTATTCTTCCTCGGGTGAAATGCCTATGCCGAAGCGAACCCTCATCGGAAGGCTACTTTTGTGTTTACTGTTGCTGGGTCCGTGCATCGCGGGCGCTGCGGTCGTCGAGCAACTGATCGTGGTGATCAATGGCGAGCCTTATACCCTGTCCGGTGTTAACACCTACGCTAAAACAAAAATGGGCCGCAGTTTTCCGAGCGGCAGCCTCGATCAGATCAACGCGAGCGACCGCGAAGTCCTGGAGCAGTTTATCACCGATAGGCTTCTCGAATCCGAAGTACGGGAAGCCGGCATCAGCATCACTGATGAGGATGTCAACCGGTATATCGAGCAGGTGAAGAAAAATAACCGGCTTTCCGACGAAGATCTCAAGACGGCGCTGGCCCGAGAGGGACAGACTCTGGACAGCTACAAAGTCTCCGTCAAGACGGAAATGGAAAAGAGCGAGATTATTGATCGGCAGGTAAAGCGAAAAGTGACGATTACCGACGAGGACGTGGAACGTTACTACAAGGCCAATCCGAACAAATATAAAAGCAATGAGCGCGCGCGGATTCGTCATATTTTATTGGAGCTGCCGCAAAATGCCCCGCCCGATCGCGTTCAAGCTGTGACGGCGAAGGGGAAGGAGCTTTACGAGCGCATCAAGGCGGGTGAAGATTTCGCCACATTGGCGAAAGAATACTCGGAAGGCGCTGGACAAGCCGACGGCGGTGATATCGGCTGGATCAAACGCGGAACGTTGATCCCGGGTCTGGAGGTAGTTGCGTTTGAAAAACTCGCGGTGGGACAAGTCAGCGAGCCGTTTCGAACCAGCATGGGATTGCACATCGTCAAACTGGAAGCTCGTGAATCGGGCAGTGTGCTGCCGCTTAGCACGGTGGCGCCGCGGATCAAAGAAGAGCTTCTGAACAAGGCATTGGAAGAACGCTTTGCGAAATGGATGAAAACCGACTTACGGCGGAAGCATCGGGTGGATGTCAAGATTGCCGGAGTGGTATTCAAACCTGAAGACTCAAAAGAAAACACGATGGACACGCTGGTCGCAGGATCGAATCGATCCCCTCGACGCGGTGAGGAGCGGACGTTCCTCAGCTACTTCAATCCGTTTTCCTACATCGTGAAAGAGACTCCCGTGGAAGACATAGATCCCAAAAGCCCAATCGCCGGAAGAAGCATCGTAAGTGTCTTCGGCGTGCCGCTCGGCAGCCAAGAGACGCCGGATGACGCTCCCGACGTCTTAAATCCGCCGCCAGCGAAAAGCTCCGATAACGGTATCCTCGATTCGCTGAATCCGTTTTCTTCGAAAAAGCCGTAGCTGCTTGTCTCCAACACCCGAACTCGGGATAATGAATATCATTATTCCCATGCCGACATGCCATAGCTATGCCCAGTAAGCCGATCATCGCCGTTACCATGGGCGATCCGGCGGGAATTGGTCCAGAAATCATTTTAAAAGCTCTTGCCGATCCGATCATCAAACGGGTCTCGCGCCCGCTAATTCTTGGCGATTGGGGAGTGCTACAGCGGGCGCGTGGCGGTAAAAGAGATATGCCTAGCCTGGTTTGCTGGAAACAGGGACAGCAACTGTTATCTTTACTCGATGATCCAAAAGCTTATGCGGTTTGCTCGCTATCGTCGCTCAGTCCGAAAGAGTCACGACCAGGTGTCTCATCCAAAGCCGGAGGGCGGAGCGTCTATAGCTATATTCGAGTGGCGGCGAAGCTAGCGCTAGCAAACGTGGCCGATGGTATTGCCACCGGCCCCATCAGCAAAAGCAACTTGATTGAGGCAGGATACAATTATCCGGGTCATACCGAATTGCTCGCAGAGTTAAGCGGGGTTGAGCAATGTCGCATGATGCTGATCGGCGCGAAACTCCGGGTAGTGCCGGTCACAGGACATATCCGCTTTACCGAAGTGGCGCGCAGTCTGAAGCCGGAAAATATTCAAACTACTTTGGCGCTGACGCAACGAGCGCTGCAGAATTTTTTTCGTATAGAGCGACCTCGGATTGCTGTCGCGGCACTGAACCCGCACGGCGGTGAGGACGGCATCTTTGGTGACGAAGAGATTAAAATCATCGCCCCGGCGGTGAAGGCTGCGCGCCGCAGAGGCATTTCGGCTCATGGACCGCTCTCCGCGGATAGCTTATTTCATCACGCTGCGCGGGGTGATTATGACGCGGTCGTTTGTATGTACCACGATCAGGGCCTGATCCCGCTCAAGCTGCACCATTTTTTCGGCGGTGTCGCGCTTACATTAGGACCACCCTTCATCAGGACCTCGGTCGATCACGGCACCGCCTACGATATCGCGGGAAAGGGCAAGGCCGACGAAACCAGCATGAAAGCAGCAATCTTGCTGGCGGCGCAACTGGCCCGACGGCGGCAGGCAGGAAGGACGCCGTGAACCCATCGATCTTTCGTGAGTACGATATTCGCGGGTTGGCGGAGCAAGATTTCGACCAACAATTTGCCCAACTATTGGGTAAAGTCCACGGGAGTTCGGTGATCGAGGCTGGGGGGAGTCGGGTTGTTGTGGGGCGCGATTGCCGAGCCACGTCGGATGCCTATGCCGAGGCTGTCATTGCCGGCATGATCTCAGCGGGCCTACAGGTTTACGATATTGGCGTTTGTCCGACACCGTTATTGTATTTTTCCTTGTTTCATCTCGACCTCGACGGCGGTATTCAAATTACCGCAAGCCATAATCCTTCCGAATACAACGGCTTCAAGATTTGCCGCGGTAAGGATACGCTTTACGGCCAGCAGATCCAGGAAATCCGCGCCCGCATGGAGCGTCGCGAGTTTCGTGCAAAATCAGGCGGCATGAGGGAACAATACGACATCATGTCACCGTACCGGCGCCATCTGCTCGCCGATGTTTCGCAGCTTGCCCGGCCCTTAAAGATCGTGATCGACGCCGGCAGTGGCGTCGGCGGCCCCGTGGGCCCGCCGATTTTCAGACAATTGGGTTGTGAAGTATTCGAGATCGCCTGTGTGCCGGATGGCAGATTTCCCATTCATCATCCCGATCCGACCGTTCCCGAAAATTTGGCAATGTTGATCGAAAAGGTAAGAAATGAAGGAGCCGATCTCGGCATCGCCTACGATGGCGACGCCGACCGAATCGGCGCGGTGGATGAAACCGGCAAAATTCTCTGGGGCGACGAACTGTTGGTGTTGTTTTCCCGCGACGTTTTGAGGCGTAACCCCGATGCGGTGATCATCTCCGAAGTGAAGTGCTCGCAGCGGCTCTACGATGACATTGCCAAAAATGGCGGGCGACCCATCATGTGGAAAGCGGGGCATTCGCTGCTCAAAGCCAAGATGAAAGAGACCGGAGCGCTCCTGGCCGGAGAAATGAGCGGTCACATGTTTTTCAAGGAACGTTATTTCGGTTTCGACGACGCGATTTACGCCTCGCTCCGTTTGCTTGAAATCGTCGCGAATTCGGGCCAACCGTTGTCGAGACTGCTAGCCGATCTGCCTCAGAGTGTGTCCACACCAGAGATTCGTGTCGATTGTCCCGACGAAAAAAAATTCGCGATCGCTGCCAAAGCGACGGAGTATTTTCGGCAGCACTTCGACTTGATCGACATCGACGGGGCTCGGGTGCGGTTTGCGGACGGCTGGGGCTTGATCCGCGCATCCAACACGCAACCGGCCCTCGTGCTACGCTTCGAAGCCTCTTCTCAAGAGAAGCTCAACGAATATCGAGCGCTGATCGAAAACAAGCTCAAGGAATTTCAAACCTGATCGGTGCAGATGGCGGCGCAAATCGTCATTCGCGGCGCTCGGGTCCATAATCTAAAAAATATCGATCTGGAGATACCGCGCGACCGGTTGGTGGTCATCACCGGCCCGTCCGGGTCGGGAAAGTCTTCGCTCGCCTTCGACACGTTATATGCCGAAGGTCGGCGGCGCTACCTCGAGGCGATCGCCGCCGACGCCCATCAGCTGTTGCAGCAGATCGAAAAGCCCGACGTCGACAGCATCGAGGGGCTTTCTCCAACCATCGCCGTTCAGCAAAGCTCCGGGATCGCTCAGTCACGCTCCAGTGTGGGAACCCTGACCCACATTTATGATTTTTTGCGCCTGCTGTTTGTCAGAGCGGGTCAATTAAATTGTCCCAATTGCGGCAGTGAAATCGTCGCGCAGAGCACTGAACAAATTGTCGACCAACTGCTTGCGTTGCCCCAGGCCACTCGCCTCATCGTGTTGGCGCCGCTGGCGCTTTCCGCCGAAATGAAAGCCGACAAGTTACTCGAGGAGATCGCCAGACAAGGTTTTTCAAGAGCGATGGTCGATGGCAAAATGGTCGAGCTTCCGGGCACAATTTCCGACGACTGGAGCAAAGCGCGCCAACTGGATGTGGTGATCGATCGATTGATCGTGCGCGAAGGAATTCGAACCCGACTCGTGGAGGCGGTCGAACTCGCCGGCCGGCAGGGCGACCAAATCGTCAAGGTGCTGAGCTCGGAAGACGGTGAAAATCAGTCGGCGCGTGAGCGGCGTTTCAGTAAAGCGCTCAGGTGCCTGAACTGTGGTGCGGCCGCGCCGGAAGTCACACTGGGTTTGTTGTCTTTCAACAATCCGGAAGGAGCTTGCCCGACCTGTAATGGCTTAGGGGAGATTCCTGAGCAGAGAAAAAACTCGGAAGAGACCACGCGCAGATGCCCTGAGTGCAATGGAACCCGGCTCAAAAACGAAAGCCGCCTGGTGCGCATCGGCGGCCATGACATTTCTCAAATCAGCGGCTGGCCTGTAGCCGAGGCAATGAAATTTTTTGGGGCCGTCCAATTTTCCGCTGATCGCGTATTGATCGGTAAGAGAATCGTCAGTGAAATTACGCGCCGAATGCGCGTTTTACTACATCTCGGTTTGGGCTATTTGAGCTTGGATCGGTCTTCGGTAACTCTTTCCGGCGGTGAGATCCAGAGGGTGCGCCTGGCAACCGAGATCGGCTCGGGTATGACGGGCGTGCTCTACGTTCTCGACGAGCCCAGCCGGGGACTGCATCAGAGAGACAACGCACAGCTACTGGAGCTCCTGAAAGGGCTTCGCGAAGCGGGTAATTCAGTGCTAGTCGTCGAGCACGATCCCGAGACCATGAGGGCCGCGGATTATCTCATCGATATGGGTCCCGGCGCCGGCGAGCGCGGTGGTGAAGTGGTGGCGCAAGGCTCTCCTGCGGAGATCCTCGCCGATCAGCAGTCTTTAACCGGCCGATATCTCGCCGGAGAACTCACCATTTCAACTCGCCATGAGCGGCGGCACGGCAGCGGAAAATATTTGCTAATTCAAAATGCCCGTAAGCGCAATCTAAAAAACATAACCGTACAGATTCCCATTGGCGCGATCACCTGCGTCACGGGTGTATCGGGCGCGGGCAAAACCACATTGGTCATGGATGTTTTATACGAGGAGTTGAGAAGGCGATTGCATAATCCGAAACGCCAAAAATCCCGGACGGTAGAACTTGTCGGCTGGGAATATTTCGACCGGATCATCGGCGTAGACCAGCAGCCGATCGGGCGGACACCACGATCCAATCCCGCTACTTATGTCGGTATTTACGATTACCTTCGGGGGTTTTTTTCCGAGCTGCCCGAAGCGCGCGTGCGCGGCTACAAGCCAGAGCGCTTTTCATTTAATCAGAAAGGTGGCCGCTGCGAGGCTTGTGGCGGTGATGGAGTGACACGGGTAGAGATGTATTTCATTCCGGATCTCGCCGTCATCTGCCCGGTTTGTAAAGGCCGGCGCTATAACCGTGAGACCTTGGAGGTCAGATATAAAGGATTGAGCATCGCTGATGTTTTAGACCTGACCGTCGATGAGGCGCTCGAATTGCTCAGCGCTATTCCACCGATTCGCGAGCGGCTACAAACCTTACGGGACGTCGGATTGGGTTATGTCAGGCTCGGGCAGCCCGCGTCGACACTTGCGGGAGGCGAAGCGCAACGGGTAAAACTCGCGCGCGAGCTGGCACGAAAGACCTCCGGCCAGGCTCTCTACGTGCTTGATGAGCCTACGACGGGGCTCCATTTCGAAGATACAAAGAAACTCTTGGACCTACTTAACCGTCTCACAGATAGCGGAAATACCGTCGTTATGGTCGAGCACAATCTGGATATGATAAAAAATGCTGATTACGTCATTGATTTGGGCCCGGAAAGCGGTATGGAAGGCGGAGAGGTGGTGGCAGCGGGAACTCCCGAAGAGGTTGCTTCGAACGACCGATCGTTTACCGGGCAATACCTGCGGCAGCTTCTCGCGTCCCAGGCATTTCTCAATAATTAAGCAAAAACAACGGCTTACTTTCGAGCAGGTGGCGTTGACTCGCGAGCATATTTTGGTTAACTTGATATCAGACCAATTAAGTCTGTAATTACCGAATGACAATGATCAAGACGCCGATCTACCTGGATAACCATGCCACAACCCCTGTGGATCCGAGGGTGTTGGCCGTGATGCTGCCTTATTTTACCGAGCAGTTCGGCAATGCTTCGAGCAAAAATCACACGTTCGGATGGGAAGCGGAAGCAGCGGTGGACAGCGCGCGCGAGCAGGTGTCCAAGCTGATTGGGGCGTCTTCGCCGCGGGAGATTGTATTTACCAGCGGCGCTACCGAGTCGGATAATTTAGCGATCAAAGGGGTCGCACAGGCGTACCGCGAGCGGGGAAACCATATCGTCACCTGCGCGACTGAACACAAGGCCGTCCTCGACAGTTGCAAGGCTTTGGAGACGCAGGGATTCAAGGTTACCTATCTGCGTGTGCAAAGCAACGGCGTGCTCGATCTTCAACGGCTCGAGGAATCATTCACGGACAAGACGATTCTCGTTTCGATTATGGCGGCGAACAACGAAATTGGCACTATCCAGCCCGTGGAAGAGATCGGTCGATTAACCAGGAAAAACGGTATTCTTTTTCATAGCGATGCGACTCAGGCGATCGGAAAAATTCCCATAAACGTCGATAAAATGGCGATCGACCTACTGTCACTCACCGCGCACAAGGTCTATGGACCAAAAGGGGTGGGCGCGCTTTACGTACGGGGAACGCACCCGCGCGTAAAAATAATGCCGATGCTCGATGGCGGCGGTCATGAGCGCGGGATGCGCTCTGGAACCTTGAATGTGCCGGGCATCGTCGGCTTGGGGATCGCGTGCGAACTGGGGCAAAAAGAGATGGGTGGCGAGGCTGAACGCCTGATGGGGTTGCGAGAACGTCTCCGGACGGGTCTCGTTCAGCAACTCGAAGACGTTTACATCAACGGCGATCCGGTGAGGCGCTTGCCGGGAAATCTCAATATGAGCTTTGCTTATATCGACGGCGAGTCGCTGATGATGGGGCTCAAGGAAATTGCCGTGTCCACCGGTTCGGCATGCACGTCAGCAAGCCTAGAGCCGTCACACGTCCTAAAGGCGTTAGGCTTGGACGACTCCTTGGCGCATGCTTCGATCCGGTTTGGCGTCGGCCGATTCAACACGGCTGAAGAGATCGAGTACACGATAGGGCGTGTCGCGGATGAAGTGCATCGCCTGAGGAAAATTTCCCCCCTCTACAAGGCAAGAATGGAAAGACGCAAGGCTGGAGTTTCGTAGGAGGAAAATCGCGATGGCGATGGGAGTAAGTCTCACGGAGCGTGCGGTGGCGCGAATCAAAGAGCTGATCGCAGCTGAGCAGCGGGACGGTCAGGGATTGAGAGTAAAAGTTGTCGGCGGCGGCTGCTCGGGATTGCAATACAAAGTCGACTTCGATGCACCCAAGCCCACAGATAAAGTTTTTGAGCGGGATGGAGCCAAGGTACTGGTGGACATGAAAAGCTTGCTCTACCTGACCGGCACGGAGCTCGATTACAAAGACGAGCTGATGCAATCGGGCTTCGTTTTTCAAAACCCCAATGTCAAGCAATCTTGCGGCTGCGGAGCATCATTTACGGTTTAGGTGAAGGATTTATCAATGAAAACCGGGACCGAGACTGTTCAAGACCTAACTCGCCGCGAGTACAAATACGGCTTTATCACCGACATCGAAGCGGACACTGTACCGCCGGGTCTAAACGAAGATATCGTGCGGCTCATTTCCGCCAAGAAAAACGAACCTGAGTTCATGCTGCAATGGCGACTCAAGGCCTACCGGCATTGGGCCAAGCTCGAAAAAGCCCAGGCCGAGCCCCAGTGGGCGATGGTGCATTATCCACCCATTGATTACCAGTCGATTCGCTACTACTCGGCGCCTAAATCCAAGGGCGATAGACCGAGGAATCTCGAGGAGGTCGACCCCGAACTGATCAAAACCTACGAGAAGCTCGGGATTCCCTTACGAGAACAAGAGCTGCTCGCGGGCGTCGCGGTGGATGCGGTCTTCGACAGTGTTTCAGTGGCGACGACGTTTAAAAGTAAGCTTGCGGACCTGGGGATAATGTTCTGCGCTTTTTCCGAAGCCGTACAAAATCATCCGGAGCTGGTGGAGAAGTATCTAGGTTCGGTGGTGCCGTACACCGACAACTTTTTTGCAGCGCTCAATTCGGCAGTGTTTAGCGACGGCTCGTTTTGCTACATCCCTAAAGGTGTGCGTTGTCCGATGGAGCTATCGACCTATTTCCGCATCAATGCGGCGGAAACCGGCCAGTTCGAGCGCACACTGATCGTTGCTGAAGAGGGTGCGACGGTTAGCTATCTCGAAGGTTGCACAGCGCCTATGCGCGATAAGAACCAGTTGCACGCGGCGGTGGTGGAGCTCATCGCGCACCGAGACGCGCAAATCAAATATTCCACCGTGCAAAATTGGTATCCGGGAGACGCTGAAGGCAAAGGCGGCATTTATAATTTTGTTACCAAGCGCGGCAAATGCCTGGGCGAACGCTCGAAGATCTCTTGGACGCAGGTGGAAACCGGTTCGGCGATCACCTGGAAATACCCGAGTTGCATTCTCCAGGGCGATGACTCCATCGGCGAATTCTACTCGGTGGCGTTGACCAACAATTATCAACAAGCCGATACGGGCACCAAAATGATTCATATCGGCAAAAACACCAAGAGCACAATTGTCTCCAAAGGCATTTCGGCGGGTCATGGGCAAAATACCTATCGCGGATTGGTAAAGATCATGAAACCCGCCAAGGGGGCACGAAATTATTCGCAGTGTGACTCCTTGCTCCTCGGCGATCAGTGCGGCGCGCATACTTTTCCGTACCTCGAAGTACTCAACAATAGCTCGCAGGTGGAGCACGAGGCATCGACGTCGAAAATCGGCGAGGATCAGTTGTTTTACTGCCGGCAAAGGGGCATTTCGACGGAAGATGCGGTCAATATGATCGTCAACGGCTTTTGCAAACAAGTGTTCAAAGAGTTGCCGATGGAATTTGCTGTTGAAGCGCAGAAGCTTCTCGGCGTTAGCCTCGAGGGTAGCGTCGGCTAAGCGAAAGCTTTTCGTGTGAAGCATGATGGCCAAGGAAGTCTATCTAGATAACAACGCGACGACTCGGGTTTTGCCCGAAGTCGCCGAGGCGATGCTGCCATTCCTGACTGAGCACTATGGCAACCCCTCGAGTATTCACCGCTTCGGCAGCGCCGTAGGGGAACGTCTCACGGTCGCGCGGGAGCAGGTAGGCAATCTAATCGGTGCAGCCGACCCGATCGAGATCATTTTTACCAGCTGTGGCACGGAGGGCGATAACGCTGCAATCAGGGGAATGCTCGAAGCGCGGCCGAATAAGCGCCACATCGTGACCACCCAGGTGGAACATCCTGCGGTGTTGGGTCTGTGTCAGCACTTGGAAAAAAAAGGCTACCGGGTGACTTGGCTGAGTGTCGATGAAAACGGCGGACTCGACGTCGAAGAGCTTCGGTCGGCTCTGACGGACGACACTGCGCTTGTCTCGGTGATGTGGGCGAACAATGAGACCGGAGTCATCTTTCCGATTGAGCAGATCGGCGCGATCGTGAAAGCCAAAGGAATTCCTTTGCACGTGGACGCGGTTCAAGCCGCCGGCAAGATCCATTTGAAAGT
>DATBEY010000467.1:0-7560 GCA_036558765.1 Binatia bacterium
GCTATTTCGTTCTGCCCGAGCGTCCGGTTGGCAGCGCGGGCATGTCCGAAAAAGAATTAGCCAAGCTGGTTACGGTCGATAGCTTGATCGGCGCCGGCTATGCGCTAGAACCGGCACAGTTGCGTGATCGTGAGGCGGCTCCTCTGGAACCGGAAATGCCGCGCGTGCGACCGGATTGAGAAGTGATGAACGAGACGGGCAGCAAATACAAAGTCGGCGACGCCGTCATGGTCGCCAGCGAAAATCCCAGCGGCAATCCGCGCACGCCGCGCTATATTCGCGGCAAGCGCGGCGTCATCGGCGCGGTTCACGGCGTGCTTGAAAATATCCGCGATCATCGCGGCGTGCATCAGCCGCTTTACACGGTCAAGTTTGATCTAAGCGAACTCTCCAGTTGCCATGACCAAGATTCCATTTGGGTCGATGTGCATGAGGAATGGCTAAGCGCGGCGCGGCGGGATAGCTAAACGGACGTGCTGAAGGATTCAACGCCAGATCTGTTCCGCAGTTCTCACGATCGTATCCAACTTTTTCCACATTTCCTCTTCGCTTAAGACTTTGGAATCAATGCCGCCGAAGCCGCATTGAGGGCTAAGCCCCAACTTGTCAAGCGGCAAGAACTTGCTGGCTTGATCCATGCGGCGCTTCAGGTCATCGACCGACTCCATGTCTGAGTTCTTGGTCGAGACCAAACCGAGCACGATGATTTTGTCTTTAGGCACAAGCCGCAGCGGCTCAAAGCCGCCGGCGCGCTCGCTGTCGTATTCGAGTAGGATGCGCTGGTGTTTGAGCGTATTGAAGAGCTTTTCTGCAATCGCGTCGTAGGAGCCTTCGCGGTGCCACTGCGGCACGAGCTTGCCGGTTTTGGGATCGATCGTACGGGCGTTACCACGGCAAATGTGGATACCAAACGTTACGCCGGAGAAGCCCTCGATCAGCGCGTTATCCGCCTCGATGGAACGCTGGAAATTTCGTTCCGGATCCTCGCCACGGCTGCGCATTCGTTGCAATGAGATCTTATCGACATAGGCGGTGTAACCCGGAGCATCGATTTGGATGTACTTGCAGCCGGCGTTGACCAGCTCCGCGATAATCTGCCGCTCGATTTGAACGACGTGGTCGACGAAGTCGTCTAAGCCTTGATAGACGCTCAGCGAGATTTCCCACTTGAAACGCTGGGCGATCCGGTCCGGTCCGAGGACCGTGACCTTGACCGGCGCTGTGGCAACGGTTTGAGCGAAACGAAATTCTTCGAGCGGAAGATTGCGGACAAGTTTCAGTCGTTCGACAGTGCCGCGCCGGGTGACGATCGCGGGACCGGCTTCATCGAAGTCTTGCTCGGCGCGTTCGAGAGGATTCTCATTCACGTTGCGTTTCTCGTAATAGCGCGAAACATCTTTCGGCACGTCAAAGCCGGTGACGCACTCGGAAAAGCTTTCTTGGAAGTTGTGACGCCGAAACTCGCCGTCCGTGACGACAGGCAAACCGTGCTCCTCCTGTTTCTGAATCACCTCACATATGGCGTCATCTTGGGCTTTTTTTAGGTCTTGATCGGGTGCTTGTTTCCGATCGTGCCGGGCGAAGGCTTCTTTCAGTTTTGCCGGTCGGACGAGGCTGCCGATGTGATCGATGCGCAGTTTGTTGAGATCGCTCGAATTCATATTGCCTCCGGTTCACATAAACTCGACGAAAATAGAGTTGGCGACGAGCAATCCCTTCTTCGTCAGTCTGAGGAATCCATGTTTTACCTCGAGCAGCATACCCTCGATCAAATCTTTAACGCGTGGAAAGGCTTCCCAGGGAAACTCGCCAAATCGTTCACGGAACGCGACCGGCGATATTCCTTCGGTCATGCGTAGTCCAAGAAACATGAACTCAGCGGCAGCTTTATTCCGGTCAACCTCTTCCAGGTCGGCGATCGCTTGGCCTGTTTGTCCCACCTGTGCAATGTATTTGGCGGGATTTTTTTCGTTACTCCAGCGCCGGCCGGTCCGGCGATCCGGATTGCGACGGTAACTATGAGCGCCGGCGCCGAGTCCCAGATAATCGCCGCCGCGCCAGTAATTCGAGTTGTGCCGCGAATGGCAATCCGTTCGCGCATAATTAGAAATCTCGTAGCGCAGGAGTCCGCCTGTGGCGAGTTTAGTCTCGATCAGCTCCGCCATAGCGATCTCCTCGTCTTCAGAAAGAGATTTCAGCTTTCCGGCGCGATACTCATGATGAAACGGCGTGCCTTCCTCAAAAGTCAAATTATAGGCCGAGAGATGCGGTGGCTGAAAGGCGAGCGCGCTATCGAGGTCCGCGGCCAGTTCATCGAGAGTTTGGCCGGGATTGGCATAGATCAAATCCAAACTGAAGCTCGCAAAATTCGCCCGCTGTACGATCTCGATCGCTCTCTTGGCTTCTTCTACGCCATGAATGCGCCCGAGAAATTTAAGCAGCCTCGGCTGAAACGACTGCACACCTATACTTATTCGATTCACGCCGGCATCGCGGTAGCCAAAGAACTTCTCGTTCTCGACGGTACCGGGATTGGCTTCCAGAGTGATCTCACAATCGGCTTCAATGGGGAAAGTCGCCGCTACCCAGGCAAGAAGCTTACCGATGCTCTCCGGCTTGAAGGTCGACGGGGTGCCGCCGCCAAAAAAAAAACTTTGCGCCGTACGGTCGCGCCATTCGTCCGAATTTCCGTAGTGTGCCAATTCGGTCAGCAGCGCAGCCACATACGCCTGCTCGGGAATGTCGGCGACGACGTGTGAATTGAAGTCGCAGTAGGGGCATTTGCTCAAGCAGTAAGGGATATGGATGTAAAGTGAAAATGGCTTTGCCATCTGACGAGCATCATAAACGGCCAAGCGGGCGCCGGCAACTCAACCACGCTGGCTCGTGGCCAGCTTTGCAACCCTACCCCGTCTTGGTATGATTCGCCTGAGAGTTTCTGCGGAGAAAAATTATGTCGGTTCATGAGCACAAAGAAAGAGGTAAAAAGAATATCCGCTTTTTTGTCGTCACTGTCAGCGACACCCGTGACGAAAGCACCGATACCAGCGGTCAGACGATCAGAAACTTGTTGCAGGATAATCAGCACGAGATCAGCGGTTATCGAATCGTCAAAGACGAACCCGAACAAATCGAAAATGTTCTGAACGAGGTACTTGCAAAAGATGATGTCGACGCGGTGATCGTCAATGGCGGCACGGGGATCGCTCCGCGCGATGGCACTTACGAGGTGGTGAGTCGGTTCTTAGAAAAGAAGCTCGACGGCTTCGGCGAAATCTTTCGCTATTTGAGTTATCTCGATATTGGCTCGGCTGCGATCATGAGCCGGGCCGCTGCGGGGAGCGCGCGCGGCAAGGTGTTGATCTCCCTGCCCGGTTCGCAAGGGGCTGTCAAACTGGCCATCGAAAAGCTCGTGCTGGGCGAGATTAGGCATATGGTTTCTCAAGTGCAGGGAAAATGACGGTCCGGGTGAAATTTTTTGCGATTTTGCGCGAGCGCGCCGGCGCCTCCGAGCTTTCCAAGGAACTCTCGGAGGGGAGCACAGTGGGTGATCTCTGGCGCGAATTGCAGAAAGATTATCCCAAGCTCGCAGTGCCGGGAATTCGTCTCTTGTACGCCGTCAATCAGAATTATGTCGGCACGGATTATTGCTTGCGCGAGCACGATGAAGTGGTGTTCATTCCGCCGGTGAGCGGAGGATAGCCTCGCTGACGCTCGGCATGGTCAATTGCAGATTTCAGATTTTACTCAGACAGACCGATGTTTCGAGTTACCGATAAACCGATCAATTTGCAGGAGTTGGTGGATTACGTCACCGACCCTGAGGCCGGTGCCATCGTTCCGTTCATCGGCACGACGCGCAACAACAACGAAGGTCGAAAAGTTATCGGCCTCAACTACGAAGCCTATCCTGAGATGGCCGAGAAGGAGTTAGCTCGAATCGGCGAGGAGGCCAAGACAAAATGGCCGATCTGCAAAATGGCGATCGTGCATCGTCTCGGCGCGGTGCAGATCGGTGAAGCGAGCGTGATTATCGTCGTCTCGTCGGCGCACCGCGACGCGGCATTCGCCGCTAGCCGCTTCGCCATCGAAGAAATCAAGAAGACCGTTCCGATCTGGAAAAAAGAAGTGTTCGAAGGCGGCGAAGTGTGGATCGGCACGCAGACAGGCCAGCCCCTGACCGCAGTCAAGTAAACCTCCGGGTTTTTGCGCGCGGCCCGGCCGCTAACCTTCCTACTGAACTATTCCTGTGACGGTCAGAAGATAGCCGACGGCCAACAGGAAATATGCTACACACGAGACGCAGAGAAAAATGAGATTCAACCGTCCGGGACGCGCAGGTCCTGGGAGGTGGCGCGGCAAATAGACGTGGTTGAGAAAAATCAGCGCGACGGAAAAAAGTACGGTGCCGACAAAACCAATAACGGCTGAGATCAAAATCAACGGCCCAGGTTCGGCAGCGCCCATGGTGGCCGAAGTTATGGCCGTGAGGAGAAACAAAAAGATTAAATACCACGAGCGCACCGAGATGGATTGCGCTTTGGGAAAAAAAGCAAACAGACAATCGGTGTGGATCCGACTTACGGCGTCGACCGTCGCGAGCCAAGTGTCTGAGAGAAACGCCGCCGCGACAATTAGAAACAAGAATCTCCCGAGCACGCCCCAGCTCACTTCGAAAAACCGGCTTTGTACCACCGCCAACTCGTAGCCCTGAGGCAGAAGGCCTTTGGGGAATAGCAGCGCATAGGCGAGCAGGCAGGTCATCAGCGTGGTCAATAGATTGCCGCCGATACCGATGCTGATATCCCAGAATAGATAATGGCGCCAGCGACGAACGTGAGCGAGTCCCTCGTCTTTTCCCGGGACGAAACCGGAAGCCGGGATCGCTTCGGCTTTGCCGGTGATCGGGCCCGTGAGCCTGCCCATGTAGTGCGCCATGCCGATGCCTTTGTCGCGTACCCAGTAGGAATAAAAAAGCGTCCAGAAACCACCAAGGCCGGCAAAAGTAATCGCAGTGAGCAACTTGGTTGCATCCGCTGAATCCCAGGGGCGCGGCATCGAGAGATCCGGCACAAACAGCCCTTTTACGAAAGCTGGCAGTGCATGGAGCGACTCTGTATTGGCGCTTGCCCAGAGTAGGCCAATCAACGTGAGCAGAGCTACGCCCCACATGAAGCCCTCGACGAGCTGATAAATCACCTTGCTCAGCAAAATCGCGATGAGAAATACCGCCATCGAGGCATAGCCCCAAAAAAGCGTTTGCCCACGCGGCGACCAGCCGGCAGGAAAATTCGTCAGAGCGGCTAGCGAAGTCCCACCGGCGGCTGCAAAGGCGCCGAACCAGAGAAACGACAAGGTCATTAATATCCACAGAAAGAAAGCGAAATGGCGCTGCAACCGAATGAAACCTTGGAAGATACTTTCGCCGGTGAGCACCGTGTAACGGCCAATCTCGTAGGTCACAGGAAATTGCAGCAAGCAGGCGGGAAGCAACAGAAAAAGAAAACTCAGGCCGTACTTGGCAATGATGTAAGGCCACCAGATGAGCTCGCCGCTGCCCTGCGCCAGAGCCATGAATATTACGCCCGGGCCCAGGGCTTTGAGCATGCTAGGCAGGGGTGGAAGCGGCGCCGTTTTGTAGCGCGCCAGAACTCCCCAGGACGAAAAATCGGCCATTTGTCAATCGACGCGTTGCACCGCGTCTGACGGAAGCGAAGCGATGAAACTCTGAAGAGCCTGCTCGAGGTAGTTCGAATCTTTCGATTCGAGAGTGACTTTGACTTTGTAGTCGGGCAGATCGAGGACCGGATAAGACCCGAGCATAAGGTTGGGAAACTTCAGCAGCAGCTCATTCAGAATGGCGGCGATGATGCCTTCGCCGTATCGGACGTAGACGTTTTTAAGATAGTAGGGCGCGTCGCGAAACGATTCTTTGATGGCGTGAAAGCGCTCCTCGAGGATTCTGGGAATACCGGGAAAAATGTAAATATTGCGGATCTTCACGATCGCGGCAAAGGGCGCTTCGGTCGCCAATAAAGTGGCCCCTTCAGGAACATTGGCCATGCGCAGCCGTGCCTCGTTCACCTGATCGCCCAACCGCTGGCGCATACGCTGTTCGATATCGGGATGGCGAACCACTTTAACGCCGAGACCGTGGGCGACGCCTTCGATGGTGACATCGTCGTGTGTCGGACCGACACCGCCGCTGGTAAAAACATAATCAAAACGCTCGGAAAAACTCGCCGTTTCCTTCCCGATAATCTCGATATCATCCTGGATGGTCGATATCTTCTGAACCTCGACGCCCAGTTGCCGCAACTCGGTGCAGAAAAAATGGGAATTGGTGTCCCGCGTTTTGCCCGATAAGACTTCATTGCCGATGATCACGATGCCAGCAGTTTTAGACATGTCGTAGTGCTCTCGAAGTAAAGCGGTACGCTCAGAGATCAAACTCACTGCAGCTCATGAAAAAGTGGCAATTCGGGTTCGAACAAACATACTTGCATTTTTGATTGATGAGCTTTGAGCTGCAAACCGGACAATAGTCCCACCAGTTCTGTTCGGAAATCGTCTCGCATGATGCAGCAGTATCGGCGGGTTTTTCCGGCATAGGAAAATCTCTGATGGTCGCAGGATAACTTACCTGCTCAAAAGTTTAAATAGGTTTCGGTCACGCACTGCGTGCCTGGTGTAGACACCGCTTCGGGCACAAAAGGCGGCGGCAATTGCAATTGCCGATGGTCAAAATCCCCGGTGGTCGGGTCAATAATCTGTCGTTGATTGCTTTCAGAGTTCCACTATAATCTAATCTCGCCGACAGACCTATGAACCAACTCGGAGTGATTCTACTTGCCGCCGGTCAGGGAACCCGAATGAAGTCTGCGGTTCCCAAAGTGCTTCATTCCCTGGGCGGAAAAGCTCTTTATCTTCATGTCTTGGAAACCGCGAAACGACTCGATCCGGCCGTTGTTGCAATCGTCGTCGGCCATGCTGCGCGCACGGTTCAAGAGGCGTGCCCTGTCAGCGATGTAAACTGGGCCGTTCAGGAAGAGCAGCTCGGCACGGGACATGCGGTCCTATGCGCCCATGATAAATTCCGTGGATTCGAAGGCGACATTTTGATCTTGAGCGGCGACGTGCCGCTGCTCGAAGAACAAACCTTGCAGATGATGATCGAACACCAACGCAGCTCCCGTGCAGACCTGAGTTTTCTCACGGCCCAATTAGACAACCCTAATGGTTACGGGCGTATTTTACGCGATGCTGAAGGAGCGATCACCGGCATCGTTGAGGAAAAGGATGCGACCGGCGAACAGCGACAGATCTCCGAGGTCAATACCGGAGTGTATGTCGTCTCGAGTCCATTCCTGTTTGAGGCGTTGGCCGCGGTCAAAAACCATAATCAGCAGAAGGAGTACTACCTGACGGATATCGTCGCGATCGCCTTGCGACAGAAAAAGAAAGTCGAGGCTGTGCATGTCGACGACGTCCGTGAGACATTGGGAATCAATAGCCGAGAGGATCTAGCGAAGATGGAAAAAAACCTGCGCGATAAAATCA
>DATBEY010000468.1:0-5546 GCA_036558765.1 Binatia bacterium
AGAAATATTGCAACCGGGCTATTTTTTTGCGTTCAACTCTTTCGCCGCGTTCAAAGCGGGGGCGAAGTCGAAGATCGTTGTGGGTGAAATTTCCGGTTTCAGACCGGCTGTGGAAGTGAGCATCGTAAGATAGGCCTTCGACTGCTCTTCCGTGGGCACGCAGTTTTCGGAAAAGGTGTCGCGCACCGAATCGTACACTTTGGCGGCTTGCCCGGCATTGAGATTCATCCATTTAGCAATCACGGCAATGGTGCCGTCGCGCTGTGTCCAGGTGTATTCGATACCTTCGATGGTTGCCTTGAGAATCTCCTCGACTTCTTGCCGAGCGGTTTTAATTTTTTCGTCCGTCGTCGCCAGCCCCGCTTGAGGGATTTGCAGTATCGTGCCCATCGCGAGCAGGCGCTTCAGGCCCAATTCTTCCGCCTTTAAGTCAGATGGGACGGGAACAACGGTCGCGTCGATCGTGCCTCTCTGGGTGCCGATAATCCTGTCCTGCGTGGAATTCAGCGGCACGATGATCGTATTCGGCCCGAGCCGGTATTTATCGATCAGCACGCGGACTTCGTAGGCAGGTAAAGTTCCAAAACTGCCAGCGCCGATCCGCTTACCGGCCAACTCAGCGACGCTGGTAATTTCCGGCCGACTGATAAGCACATGCTGCAGCTTCACCGAAGTAAAGCAAACCACTTTGAGCGGCGCGCCGCGCGCACCCGCGGTAGCGGGTCCGCTTGGAATCGTTGTGTAATCGATGGCGCGGTTGAGCAGCGCCGGAGCCGCCAAGCCTGCCGCCATCTGGATCACTTCCATGTCGAAACCGCGTCGCGCAAAAAAACCTTTTTGCAGCGCGACTTGAATAGGCAGGTAGCTCAGCGATCCGGTGGGAGTGGCGAGTCTGATCTTGGTCGGAGCAACCGCACTCTTTCCCTGAGAATGCGCCCGGGTCGCAGGCGAGACCACGAGCGCCGCAAGAATGACGATCGCAATCGACCCGATTCGTTTACGCAAAGGGAGCCGGTTCGCCATTGTTTCCCGAAAGAATTATCTGTCGCTCGTCTTAAGCCGCAAGCAGAAGCATTATAATCTGACCGGCTGATTCTCTTTTCCGCTGAGCTTTTGCTTGTTGGGGGCTGGCGGTTGTGCTCCCACCCAACCATGCGCTGTTATATCGATCATGACGGCGTCCGGCCCCTTGTATTTCTCTTCGAAAAAGCTGGTCGTTGCGGTCTCGGGACGTCCGAAGCGGTACTCGGCGCCGGCCTGCTCCAGTCGCTTGCGTGTTTGCTCAATGTCGTCAACCCAGAAGCCAAAGTGGTGCAAACCGAACACAGGTCCGAGTCCGTCCTGGCGATCGGCGACTTCGGTGGTTTTAAAGCGCAAGACCGCCATATTGATGGTGCCGTCGCTCAAATAAATTCCTTTGGCGATCGGCGAGTCGGTTCGTCCCACTTCGACCATGTCGAATACACGCTTATAAAATTCGGCGGTTTTTTCCGGGTCGGGCGTGTGTACTGCTATGTGTCTGAGCTTGGCCATAATTGTCCTCCCTTAATAGAAGCACCCGATGTTATCAGCGTGCGGAAATCTTTTTAAAGAAGCCCTCCTTCTCCAGCTCGCGCACTAAACTATCATCGAAGAACTGTTCCGGTTTGGCGCGCGCTGCTTCTGGGCGTGAGCGCGCCCGTTCTTCGAGAACAAGCTTGAACATCTCGCGGTCAAGATTAGGGATTCGCTCGATGACATCAACGCCGAACTGCCAACTCGCTTCCAAGCTTTCCGCATCTTCGGTGTGAAGAAATCGCGCAATCGCTTTTTTGCTTGCCTCCTTGTCTTTCTGAAGCATGGCCACTCCTTCGGAGTAGCCGGCGATAAAATTTTTGACCGTCTGACGGTGTGTGCTTAGATAGGTTTTTCGCACAACGATTCCAACATGCGGAAAGCTCAGACCGATGGTTTTCGGCGGAATCTGAATTTTCGCGCCTGCCTTGAGCGCCTTTTGCAGAGCCGGTGGTGTCATCGGCGCTGCAAAAATCCTGCGCGCCTCCATGGCGACGGCGAGCTCCGGCTGTCCTCCGAGCTGGAGTAATGGAACGTCTTTGTCCGGCTCCAAACCGGCTTTGCGCAAGATATAGCGCATGGTGAAATCAGTAGACGAGCCGAAGCGGGTAATTCCTACCGCGCGTCCCTTCAGATCCTGGATGGTTTTGATCTCGGGTTGAACCACGATGTAGAACGCGGGCATATTGACCATGCCCGCCACGGCAATGAGGTCCGCGCCGCCCATGTCCGCATCGACCACACCGCTGCCGCCTGCGGTCGCAACCTGATTCTCGCCAGCCATCATGGTTTGAATGACCTGTGCAGCGCCCGCGGTATAAGTGAGATTTACATCGAGACCATATTTTCGAAACAACCCCTGGTCTTGAGCTACATAGAGGCCGGCGTGATCTCCGGCAAGCGAAGCATAGATCGCGTTGATGCGCTCCGGCGCGGATTGCGCGTAGATGCCGGTGGTGAAAAGAAACGAGAGGGAAACTAGGCAGTACGTTTTAACGAGTTGTCTGAAGGGCATTTTCTAACCTCGTAGGATGGTGGTCGCTGCATCGGCACCTCGATGGCTTCTCATCTAGCAGAGGCAGGGCCGATTTGTCCAAGGGTTTGTATGAGGCCGCCAGTTCGGAATTACAAAAAAAACTACGGCAGAGGTGGGATAGAGGAGATTTTTAAAATGCTCGCGTGTCAGCTGGTAGAACCACGATGCGTTTCCGTAGAGTGGGTCGCTCGAGTGACAATTCGAGAGTTATGCATTTTTCATCGCCGCCAGAACTCTATTGGGCGTAAACGGCGCTTCCCTCAATTTGGCACCGACGGCATCGAAGATCGCGCTTGCGATCGCTGCCGGCACCGGCACAGTGGAGAGCTCGCCGGCCCCGAGGGGTGCGACCTCCGGGCGATCCAGCAGGGCGATGTCGATTTCCGGGACTTCGGTAAATTTCAAAATCGGGTAGGTCGCCCAATCGAGCGTGGTGACTCCATCCGCGTTGAATCCCACTTCTTCCAGAAGAGCGCGACTGACGCCTTGAACAACATTGCCTTCGACCTGATTTTTTACTCCGTCCGGATTGACCATCAGACCGCAGTCATGCGCAAGGGTAATCCGTTTTACCGTGACCTTGCCACTCGAGCGGTTGACGTCCACGTCGGCGATCGCCGCAGCATAGCCGCCAGAGCGACGGGTCATTGCGACGCCTCTGCCGCTGGCGCTGGTCCCATCGGGTCTCGCGCCGGCTGCGCCGCGCTTTTGCCAACGCGCTCTCTCTGCGACCGCTTTCAACACCTCGGTGCCACGCTGGTCTCCGGTCAAATACTGCAAGCGTAATTCAATCGGATCGATCCCGACATCCGCGGCGATTTCATTGAGCAAGGTTTCGCTCGCAAACGTGCGCGCAAGCTGTCCCGGCGCGCGCAGATTGCTGGTGCGGAGCGGAAATGGCTCCTATTGCATCCAGGGGATTTGCTCGGCGCCAATCTTGGTGTTCTCGAAAGCGTAAATTTCGCCGCCGCCTTGATTGCCATTTCCTTGACCCGGAATTTTGGACTTGAGGCCGATCTGCTCGGAAGCCAATAGCGTGGTGCCCGAAGCCACCGTCCAGGGGAAGCTGTAATCGACAAATTCCCAGGCGACGATCTTACCGGCTTCGTCGAGAGCCGCTTTTACGGATTGTGTCTGCGCCGGTCCTTTGGGCTCCCACCCGTGTTCGTCGTGGCGCGACCACTGCAGGCGCACAGGTGCTCCTGCGGCGCGCGATAACAAGGCGGCATCCTCGGCGCTGTCATCATTGCTCATCCGGCCATAGGACCCGGAGGCTTCATGATAGACGACGCGCACATTGCTCTCAGGGATTTTGAGCAGTGAGGCGATCGACGCGCGTGTGCGAAACGGACCTTGGCAGCCGGACCATACGGTCGCTTTCTCACCGCGGATATCGGCCACGGCGCACGATGGACCGATCATGCCGTGCATCTGAAACGGCCAGCGATAAGTTGCTTCATACTGTTTTTTCGCTCTGCCAAAAACTTCGGCAGCATTGCCTTTTTCGGCCCCTTTGAGGGTCGTGAAGCTTTTGGTGTTCCGCAAATAGGCGTAAAGCGCGTCGGAAGTTGCCGGAAGCTTGAACTTAGGCACCGACCATGTCACTTGCAGTTTTTCAGCGGCTTGGATCGCCGCCCATTCCGTTTTGGCTACGACTCCGACAAAGTTTCCTTCGCGCACAATCTTTACGATGCCCGGAATGTTTTTGATCGAGCTTTCATCGATCTCCGCCGGAGCGGAATTGACCACTGGCGGGCGAATCACACGCCCGTGCAGCATGCCGGGCATGCGCACATCCTGAATGTAGATCATTTCACCGGTGAGCTTCGGTGGCAGATCGAAGCGCTTCACGGAGGTGCCGACGGTACGATAATCTTTCGGATCTTTCGCTTTCACGTCCTGTGCGAGCTTCAGATCGTTGCCACGGCCTTCGGCCTGAATTCTGACGTTGAACCGCTTAGCCCCGATCAGCTGGGCATAAGAAAGCTGTTTCGAGCTATTACCGAGGACGCTCACGACGCCGTTGCGCACCGTTAACTTCTCGGCGGGCGCGCCGAGCTTTTCCGAGGCCAATCGAAGAAGCTCCTTTCGGGCCGCTGCTGCTGCCTGACGAATTTGCGGCCCCGCCCGTTCGATCGTGCGGCTGCCGGACGTCGTCGCCTGGTCGATCGTTTTGGTGGTATCGCCCATGTCCACTTTGATGCGTTGCCATGGCACGTCCAATTCCTCGGCGGCGATCTGCGCCAAGGCGGTTTCGATCCCGGTGCCAAGCTCAACCTTGCTGGTAAAAACCGTGATGCTGCCGTCCTGACCGATTGCGATCCAAGAATCGAGTTGCGTCGGATCAGGTTCGCCCTTAGCCGCGGCGCGCGCTTGGCCGTAACCAGCGATGCTGGCGGGAACAAATTAAAGCTGACGATCAGAGCGCCGGAGCCTTTGAGAAATCCCCGCCGACTGAGTTCGATTTTTTTCATGGCTGAATTCCTTCCTTACACCAACTGGCCTGAGGCCCGTTTGACCGCGCGCAATATCCGGATATGCGTGCCGCAGCGGCAGAGATTACCCGCCAGCGCTTCTTTGATGTGGCTGTCGGTCGGTTTGGGATTTTTATCCAACAAGGCTTTGCCCGACATGATCATGCCGTTGATGCAGTAGCCACACTGGGCCGCCTGCTCATCGACGAAGGCTTGCTGAATTTTGTGCATCTTCTTGGTCGAGCCCAAGCCTTCGAGCGTAGTAACCGATTTATTCTGCACCGCGCTCATCGGAGTGACACAGGAGCGGATGGCATTGCCGTCCATGATGACCGTGCATGCGCCGCACTGAGCGAGACCGCAGCCGAATTTCGGCCCGTTCAGCCGGAGATCGTTACGGAGAGCGTAGAGCAGCGGCATATCGGGCTGGGCCTCGATCGTCTGATTTTTGCCATTCACGCGGAAAGATATTTTTGCCATGT
>DATBEY010000469.1:0-3394 GCA_036558765.1 Binatia bacterium
CGACGACTCGCCGGTAGCTCTGGTTGAGTCCGAAGGAATTCAGGGCGGCGTACAAGCGGCGTCGATCGAGCGACTGGCGCGTGCCCGCAGGCAGCACGGTCTACGGGATTTGTTTCCCGCCGCATTGCTGATCAACAATGACATGGCGGTCACCAACGTCGGGGAAAGATCAGCAACAAGCATCGGCTCAGACGTTCTCGAAGCCGCGGTGCAGCAAAACGTGCTCATCATGCGCACCATCGATCTGCTTTTTTTGCTCAATCATCTGGAAAACAGCCCGAACAAAAAAGGCCGTATGCTCCATCTTCTGACTTCGGGCAGCGGCTGGCTGAAAGCAAGCACCGGCTCCTACGATGTAATCCATGCTTAGGCTCGCGCAGCGTTCGCTGGAGCGCCGCGGCGTGAAACAATTCTTTGCTCAGTGCATTCACAATCACAAGAGTAGGACGGGACCACGTTTGCGAGCTCGTCCCGTGGAAACATCCACGAGACACGCCGATCCAGTGGGACCGAGTATCATCCCCTGGGTTGCGATCCGTCTTCGCCATTTTTTTCGGGCACATTGATGGCGAGGAAAAGATTGTTACCGCTGCGCCGCACCAGGAACAATAGATTCGATCCGGCTTTGGCGTCATCGACCATTTTTTGCAGTTCCGCGGCGCTCTTGATCGCACGCCGGTTCACCTCGAGGATGACATCGCCGCGCGACAAACCGGCGTCCGCCGCGGGACTTCCAGGCCGCACGCTGCTTACGATCACGCCTTGCGCTTGATCGAGCCCCAAGCTGCGCGCAATGTCGGGAGTGACAGTTTGCACGGAGAGACCCAATCTTTCCTTTTCCGGCACCGACGCAACTTTTTCCTCTTCCTTGAGCTCACCGACGGTTACCGCAATGGGCATGCGCTTGTTTTCGCGCTGAACCACCACATTGACGTTTTTTCCCACCGGTGTTTGCGCCACCAGGATCGGTAAGTCGTTGGCGTGCTCGATGCTTTTGCCCTCGTATTCCGTGATCACGTCGCCTGATCGGATGCCGGCTTTTTCCGCCGGGCTGCCCTGAATCACTTCCGAGACGAGAGCGCCGCGATCTTTTTCCAATCCCAGCGCTTTCGCAATGTCAGGCGTCACACGCTGAATGCTCACACCGAGCCAGCCGCGCCTCACTTTTCCCGTCTTGATCAGCTCCGGCAGAATTTCCTTCGCCAGGTTGATCGGGATCGCGAATCCAATGCCGAGGTTGCCGCCGGTCTGGCTCAGTATTGCGCTATTGATACCGATCACCTCACCGCGAAGATTGACCAGCGGTCCCCCGGAATTGCCGGGATTGATGGAGGCGTCGGTCTGAATAAAATTGTCATAAGGTCCCGCGCCGATATTCCTGCCCTTCGCACTGATGATTCCCGCCGTGATCGTATTGGCCAGTCCGAAGGGACTTCCCATCGCCGCCACCCACTCGCCCACTTGAAGCTGGCTCGAATCGCCCAATGGCGCGACCGGAAAGTTTTCTTTGCCGTCGCCGATGCGAATCACCGCGAGGTCGGTCTTGGGATCGCGCCCAACGACCTTCGCATCGAACTCGCGTTCATCCGTCAGCTTGACCGTGATCTTGTCGGCGCCCTCGATGACGTGATTGTTGGTCAGAACAATGCCGCTTCGATCGATAATAAAGCCTGACCCTAAATGCTCCTGAGTGGAGCCGCCAGGATCGCCCCCTGGAGAATTGCCGAAAAATCTCCGCCAAAATTCGTTGAGCTGATCGTTTTCACCGAAAGGTGCGCCAGGTGTTTGTTCCCGGCTGAGCTTTGCTCGAGTCGAGACGTTCACTACCACTGGAGCAAGTCGTTCAGCCAGACCGGTAAACTCGGGCAGACCTTGAGCGCGATTGGCCTGTACCGGCTGGCTGTCCGCGGCCTGTATCCCAATCGGTGTCAACAGATTGATCGCAAAGAACACCGCCCCGGCACGGCAAAGAAGTGAAGAGGCCATTCGTTTTCTCCTATTCGCAATGTTATCCAATCGAAGTGGCAACGGACATGCCAAGTTAAATACGGCAGCGTCTATCGGATCGCTGAAACGACACGGAACGAACTACGTTAGGTGTTATTTATAGATGGCGGCGGCGAAGCTTCTTAGCGGTTAATCGAAAGCGCTTCGCTCGTTCGGAGTAATTTCAGTGTACCGGTGCTGCGAGTTTTTTCGCCCCCGTGTAGCAGTTGTGGGACGCCGATCGAAGATTCGGCGGTTGAAATCGTAGGGCGGACGGCGCGCTATGTAGCGTTTTCCCGCGGAAGAATTCTCGTAGCTCGAAGTATAGCCGGCATTTCTATCACTGGCATAGGGGTTGCGCCGTCAAAAGACGAGGGTCGATGTAACAAGTGAGGGTACGCGTATGCGTTTGCGTCTGTTGGTGCTCGCATCTTTCATATTATTTTTGGCTGCTCCGCTGCATGCGCAAAAATTGACCGTCGGCTGGTCGGCGGTGAGCGCGCTCAACGCGCCGTTTTGGGTGATGCACGACGCCGGATTTCTCGAAAAAGAAGGCCTCGATGCCAGCTTGATCTATATTCCAAGCTCCTCGACGATGGCTCAAGCGCAACTCTCGGGCAATGTGAACATCTCGACAGCGAATAGCCAGGTCATCGTTGACGCCGACCTTACCGGCGGCGATCTCGTCGCGATGGGCGCGGTGACCAATGCGGTGGCGTTCTATGTGATGGCCAATCCAGCGATTTCCAGCGTCGCGGATCTCAAAGGCCGCAAAGTCGGCGTTACGCGATTCGGCGCGTCCACGGACTTTGCCGTGCGTAAACTGCTCGAGAAATACCATCTGAGGCCCAACACCGATGTACCGATCGTACAAATCGGTGGCATGCCCGAGATCGCTGCGGCGCTGTCGAAAGGCGCCATCGCCGCAGCGCCGATGTCTTATCCACTCGCGTACGTCGCGCAAAAAAACGGTATGAAGCTTCTCACCAATCTGGCCAAAGAAGATATCGCGTTTGTCCACGTCGGCATCACCACCTCACGCAAATTTCTGCAACAGCACCGAGACCAGGCGAAAGCGTTTTTGCGTGCCTATGGCAGGGCCGTGCATTTTATGCACACCGACAAAAAAGGCTTCGAAGAAATTCTCAGCAAGTATTCCAAAGTCGTCGATCCGGGTATGCTCGACGGCACCGTGCAGTACGCCTATGATTTCGTCGAAAAGATACCGCTGGTCAAACGGGAAGCTTTTCAGGTGACCCTCGATCTGGTTGGCGAGAAAAGACCCGCGGCAAAACAGGCTCAGCCAACTCAGTTTTACGACAACGGCTTGACCGAGGAGCTCATTAAAGAAGGATTTTTCAAATCGTTGTGGGGACAGGAGCCGCAGTCGCAAGCAGCTGCACACTGA